>CADECN010000100.1 GCA_902825785.1 uncultured Hyphomicrobium sp.
AAGATAACCGCACCATCGCCGATTTCGAGAGCCGCACGCAGTCCCTTCGCGCGCAGCTTGGCGACGAGGGAGAGATCGAGCTGTCCTCGCTCCCGCCGGAGCACCAGTCGCTCGCACAGGAGCTGCACGATTGGCTGAGCGACATCGACCGCCGCTTCAATAACCCGGCGAAACGCAATCAGAGCGTCTCGATGTAGTCGCGAGCGCGGCAACAGGGAGCGGCTAGCCCCGCTCCTTGATGGCCGCGAATTGCACGTCCGCGAACTTCTCGGACTTGTACTTCAGCATCCATGCGCTCTCGGCCAGGAACACCAGCGCGTCGTCGCGGTCACGCGCAATTTCGCCTTTGTGTCCGTCGATGAATTTTTGTAGCGCCGTCGCGTTATCAGAGGAAATCCAGCGCACCAGCTCGTAGGGCGCCTGCTCGAAGGAAACCGGCACGTTGTATTCCTGCTGCACCCGCGATTGCAGCACGTCGAACTGGAGCGCGCCGACGACACCCAGAATCGGCCGTCCGCCGGCGATTGGCGTGAAGACCTGCACAATGCCTTCTTCCGCCAAGTCTTCGAGCGCGCGATTGAGCTGCTTGGCCTTCAACGCATCAGCAATGATGACGCGACGAAGCACTTCGGGCGCGAAATTCGGAATGCCAGTGAAGCGCAACTGCTCTTTCTCGGTCAGCGTATCGCCGACGCGTAGCGTACCGTGGTTCGGTACGCCCATGATGTCGCCCGCGAACGCTTCGTCCGCCGTCTCGCGCCCTTGCCCAAAGAACAGCGTCGGCGACGACACCGTCATGTGCTTGCCGTCGCGAACATGCAGCAGCTTCATGCCGCGCTTGAACCGCCCCGAGCACAGCCGCACGAACGCGACACGATCGCGATGGTTCGGGTCCATATTGGCCTGAACCTTGAAGACGAAACCGGTTACCTGGTTTTCCTCGGCATCGACGGTTCGTTCCAACGCCTTGCGCGGTAACGGGCCCGGCGCCCACTCGCCAAGGGCATCGAGCAATTGCTCGACGCCGAAGTTGCGCAGCGCGCTGCCGAAGAACACCGGTGACAGATGGCCTTCGCGAAAAGCCTGCAGATCGAAGCTCGGAAGCGCGCCCTGCGCCAGCTCGACGCCCTCGAGCGTGCGGTCCGCGATGCGCTCGTCGATCCCCTCGATGGTCCGAATATCGCCAAGCTCCGCAAGCGGCACCGACCGGCCAAACGGGGTGTTGCGCTCGCCCTCCGGCAGCAACGCTTGGTTGCCCACGAGATCGATGACGCCACGGAAATCGGAACCCATGCCGATCGGCCAGCCCATCGGCACCAGATCGAGCGCCAAATCCGAGGCGATCTGGTCGAGCAGCGTCAGCGGGTCTTCGCCTTCGCGGTCGATCTTGTTGATGAACGTGACGATCGGGATATCGCGCATGCGGCAGACTTCGAACAGCTTGCGCGTCTGCGTCTCGATGCCCTTTGCCGCGTCCATCACCATCACGGCGGCGTCGACCGCCGACAGCGTGCGGTAGGTGTCTTCGCTGAAATCGGAGTGGCCCGGCGTATCGAGCAGATTGTAGACGATGCCGCCGCGCTCGAACGTCATGACCGACGACGTGACGGAAATGCCGCGCTGTTGCTCGATCTGCATCCAGTCGGAGCGCGTGCGCCGCCGCTCGCCGCGCGCCTTGACCGCACCCGCCATCTGGATGGCGCCGCCGAACAGCAGAAGCTTTTCGGTCAGCGTCGTCTTACCGGCGTCGGGATGCGAGATGATCGCGAACGTGCGCCGCCGCGAAATTTCGCGGGCGGTGGCCTGTTCGGCCGGCACGGGTTGCGGCATGACGGTCACGATCGTCACGCCTCGACAAGCTTGACGTGGCTCGGCTCGAGCCAGATCTGATGCTGCTCTGCTGGCTTACCGAAAGCCTCGCCGACGTGTAGTTCAACGAGGTCGTCGTCAAAGCCCGCGATTTTGAAGGTCTTGTTGAGGCAGCCGCGGAAAAGCGTCTGCAGCGGCGCGTTGTCCTTGGGCAGGTCAGCCGGAATTTTGATGACGCGCACGGTGTCGCCGATTTTCATGCCGCCCTCAGCAGATCGAGTGCTTCCTTGGGATCGAGCCGGCCGTCGTACAGCGCTCGCCCCGTGATCGCGCCTTCCAGCAGCCGATACTGGGGTTTGAGCAGTTCGCGCACGTCCGCGATCGAAGCCAGACCGCCCGAGGCAATAACAGGGATTCGCGTGGCCCGCGCCAGTTCCGCCGTCGCCGGCAGGTTGAGGCCCTTCAGAACGCCGTCGCGCTCAATGTCGGTGTAGATGATGGCCGATACGCCGACATCCTCGAACCGTCGCGCAAGCTCGATCGCCGTCAATTCGGACGCTTCCGCCCAGCCTTCCACCGCAACGCGACCGCCACGCGCATCGATGCCGACCGCGACGCGCCCCGGATAGGCGCGGCACGCCTCCCGCACCAGCGCCGGATCGCGCACCGCCACCGTGCCCAGGATGACGCGCCGGATGCCCTTCTGAAGCCAGGCCTCGATAGTCGCGAGGTCGCGGATGCCGCCACCGAGCTGCGCCGGGATTGAAATCGCCTTCAGGATCGCCTCGACCGCAGCGCCGTTCACCGGCTTGCCCGCGAAGGCGCCGTTGAGGTCGACGATATGCAGGTACTGAAAGCCCTGCGCCTCGAACGCCAGCGCCTGCGCGGCCGGATCGTCGTTGAAGACGGTGGCTTGGTCCATTTCGCCGAGCTTCAGCCGGACGCACTGACCGTCCTTCAGATCGATAGCAGGAAACAGGATCACTACGGCCCCGCGCATAGGCTCGCATCGACAAGAACGAAGCGTGGCCATTAAGTTGCTTTGTTGTGGGCCGATCAATCGCGGATCGTCCCTTCCGTCAAGTCGCAAGACATCCGCGCGTTCGAGTAATTCGTCATGGCCACCGTATTCCTGTCAGTCCCACCGCCCGCTCTGCCCAAACGGCCGCTCAATGAAACGGATGCCGTCAACATCTGGATTGCGCGCTGGCTACGGGTGCGCCCGAAAGAACTGGTTCGCCGCTACGGCTGCGACCCGCGCCGGCTCTATGAAATTTGGGAGGAAACGCACTTTCCCGGCAGCCGCGCAAAGGCGCTGGAGATCTTCGCAAAGCGCTTTCCGGCCCAGCAGGACCGCTTCGACCCCGGACCGCATCGCCGCATCCCGCTGACGGCCCATCCGGACCAGCTGAACCTCTTCCCAGAGGCCTGAAACCGCGCCTCCGCGCCGGTTGCATAGACCAGAACACCGAGAGAACATTTTTCGAACACCCTGTGGACAACCACGAAGATTCGTGGCAATGTTCTTTCTATGTTCACGGGGCGACCCAAAAGCCGCCCCACACCGGGTCTAAGGTCCAGCGTATCGACCCTCCCCCAGCCTTCGGAGAGCCCTCATGCGCACCTACCTGATCTCGTACGACCTCGCCAAGCCGACCCGCAACCAGCACGTCCTCGCGCAGCTCATCATGGGGCTGGGTGAGAAATGGGCCCGCCCGCTCGCCAGCACCTGGTACGTCTCGTCCGACCGTGACGAGGTGGAACTTGAAGCCGAGCTTAAATTTCTGCTCGACGACGAGGACGGTCTTCTCATCCAGGCGGTGAAGCGCGACGCCGTGCTGACCAACACCTCGCTGCGCTGGTTCCGCCAGCGCCGCCCCGGTCTCGATCTGGAAGCCGGCGGCAACGTCGTCGCCTTCCCGGCTCCGCCCGCACCCGAGCCGACCGAACCGGAACTGCCGTTTGCCGAAGCCTGCTGACGTTTTGAGGTCTTTGGACGGGGCGGGCGCTCCCCCCTAGCTTCCGTTCCCCGACGGGCCCGTCCCGTTCAAAGCCTTAAACTGGCGAGTCTAGGTGCCATCCCCCCGGTCTCCTGGCTCTCCTGACTATCGCCGCCAAGCGCGGCAACTGCGCCGCCGCCCGTGCCCCCGGTCGGCGGCGCAATTTTCCCAACCGGCATCTGTTGCCGGTCCGTGGCGTCCCAATGAGTGGCGTTCGAGTTTGTGTTGTCGCGGTTGCGTTGCGTCCTGCCTTCCCCGCTCCCCCAATCCGACCCCCGAATTTGGAAAGCGCCCTCGCCATGAAAACCTATCTCGTCCACCACACCCCGCGCTCCCCCGGCCAGGACACCTGGACCGTGTCGTTCTCGCTACCCTACATCGCGACATCCTATGTCCGCGCCGGCGACGGTCTCTGGTACGTGAAAACCTGGCTCACCGCCGATCAGATCACGCGCCGCCTCGCCATCCTGTTCGACGACCTCGACGAACTGCACATCCACGAGCTCGGGCGCGAGGAAGCATCCCTCAACGGCCGCCTGGCATGGATGCCTGGACGCCTTGAGGACGAAGCCCCCGTCGACCTGGTGAGCGCACCGCGCTTCATGTGGGATGTCTTGCAGTCGGCGGTCGGGCGCGTTTCCGGCAACGCGCGAATTCCGTCAGCCGCTATCGTGGCCGCCAGCTCAAGAAGTTCGCGATCAGCTTGAGGCCGAGCTTCTGGCTCTTTTCCGGGTGAAACTGGGTGCCGGCGATGTTGCCGTCCGCGACCATCGCCGTCACCGGCCCGCCGTAGTCCGTTTCGGCCGCGACCACGCGACGTTCCTTCGCCGCCAGATGGAAGGAATGCACGAAATACGCGTGCCAGCCGTCGGGGCCCGTCGGTATGCCCTCAAGCAGAGGGTGTGGGGTCGCGACATTGAGCGTGTTCCAGCCCATGTGCGGAATTTTGAGTGACGGATCGCTGGGCACGATCGCCCGGACTTCACCCGCTATCCAGCCGAGTCCATCGGTCGTCTCGAATTCGAGTCCGCGCTCGCTCAAAAGCTGCATCCCGACGCAGATGCCTAGAAACGGCGTTCCCTGGCGGCGGACCTTGTCCGTCAGAGTTGCAACGAGGCCCGGGACGGTATCGAGGCCGCGCTTGCAGTCGGCATAGGCGCCGACACCCGGCAGCACGATGCGATCGGCGGAGGCAACGTCTTCCGCCCGCGCGCTGACGATGATTTGCGACGCGACAGCGCTTTCCTCCGCCGCGCGCTCGAACGCCTTGGCGGCAGAATGGAGGTTTCCAGAGCCGTAATCGATGATGACGACGCGCTGCATGTCAGGTGTTGCTCATTGCGACGCGCGTCAGGCCCCTGCGCCGTAAAGCCAGCCACTCCGCGTTTCGGGCCGGTTCGACGCCTCCGGAGGCGAATGCGTGGCCGAGATGATCGGCTGTTGCGGCAGCCAGGATTCGAGAAACCGCCGCTCGCATTCGGCGAGTGTTTTCCCAGTGACGACACCGTGCGTGCGCCAGCCCTTGCGATCGAGATCCCACCGTTTCAGCGTCGAATGTTCGAACGCCAGATAGATGTTGATCGCCGTCACGATGATGCTGAGCCAAGTCTCGCTCACACCCGCCGCCTGCAACGCTGCGACCAGCGCGCCGACAAACACGAGGTAGGCGATCGCCATCAGCCAGAGCCCGCTCACCGCGAACCCGAGCGGCGGGAAGATGGCCGTCAGCCACGAAAAGCCGTCCTTGACGAATTCAAGGCTGTCGGCGCGATCGATGCGGTCGGCTTCGGGGTTCGGCGGCTCGTGGACGGTGAATGTCAACACGGACGAACTCCCTTCGGAACGCAAACCAAACATGACGGTACCAACTACTCCGGTTGCGGGTTAGCCCTGCAGCGTACCCTTGGTCGACGGGATGCGCCCGGCCTGCCGCGGATCAAGCGCGATTGCCGCCTTGAGCGCCCGCGCCAGACCCTTATAGCAGGTCTCGGCGATGTGATGGTTGTTCTCGCCGTAAAGGTTTTCGACGTGCAGCGTAATGCCCGCGTTTTGGGCGAAGGCCTGGAACCATTCGCGAAACAGTTCGGTATCCATCTCGCCGACCTTGGGGCGCGAGAAGTCGCACCGCCAGATCAGGAACGGCCGGCCAGAGACGTCGACGGCAACCCGCGTCAGCGTTTCGTCCATCGGCAGGTGCACGTCGGCATAGCGCACGATACCGGCCTTGTCTCCGAGCGCCTTGGCGATCGCCTGGCCGATCACGATGCCGGTGTCCTCGGCGGTATGGTGGAAGTCGATGTGCAGATCGCCCTTGGCCTTGAGCGTGATGTCGATCAGCGAGTGGCGCGCGAGCTGCTCCAGCATGTGATCTAGAAAGCCGATACCGGTCGAAATGTCGTATGCGCCCGAACCGTCGAGATCGACGGTCGCCGAAATCTCGGTTTCTTTCGTCTTGCGCGTGATAGTGGCTTGACGCTTCAAGTTCCTCTCCGCTCACGTTCGCGGCTCTGCCGGCCGTCGAGACCTGCCTTGCCGGTCCTTAAGGCAGCGTTTATCAGCACGTCAGGCCGCCAGCAAAGCGGCCTTGCAACCCGGCGCTGAGCGCCTACCTGACGTATGGACCATGACCAGTCCCTCAACTAATGCCGCCGATTCGGGGTGGCACGCCACCACCATCCTGACCGTCCGCAAGGGCGGTCGCGTCGTCATTGCCGGCGACGGGCAGGTCAGTCTGGGACAGACCATCATCAAATCCAACGCCCGCAAGGTACGCCGCCTCGGCAAAGGAGACGTTATCGGCGGCTTTGCAGGCGCAACCGCCGACGCCTTTACCTTGTTCGAGCGCCTCGAAGCTAAGCTGGAGCAATACCCGGGCCAACTGCTGCGCGCCGCCGTCGAACTCGCCAAGGACTGGCGCACCGACCGCTACCTGCGCCGCCTGGAAGCTATGATGATCGTGGCCGACGCTTCCACCACCCTGGTGCTGACCGGGACGGGCGACGTGCTTGAGCCCGAAAACCACGTCATGGGCATCGGCTCCGGCGGCAACTACGCGCTGGCCGCCGCCCGCGCCCTGCTCGACCAGCCGTTGAACGCCGAACAGATCGCCCGCAAGGCCATGACGATCGCGGGCGCCATCTGCGTCTACACCAACAGCAACGTCGTCATCGAAAGCATCGAGGCATGATCTCGGAGGACACGCTGCAGGCGGCTGTTGCGACCGGTGTCATCTCGGCGGATCAGGCGCATCGCATCCGTACACTGGAGAACGGGCGCGTCGCGTCCGGCGCCGAGCCCGAAGACGACGAGAAGCTGCGCCTGATCTCAGGCTTCAGCGATATTTTCGTTTCGCTCGGCATTGTCCTGTTTCTGAGCGCAGCCGGTTACTTTCTGTTTCGCGCGGGTGGTGCCATCCTGTTGTGGCCCGGACTGGCGGTGGCGGCATGGGCGCTGGCCGAGTTCTTCACCCGCGTCCGCCGCATGGCGTTCCCCAGCATACTGCTGCTTCTGATCTTCGCGGGCGCCAGCTTTGTTGCATCCTACCAGATCATTGCGCTCTCCTTGGGCACACCCGACAGCGCGTTGTCACCCTGGACGATGCTGATCTTCAGTAGCAAGGAGCGCGCGTTGAGCGTTGCGGGCGCGGGCGTCGTGACGGCGGCGCTTGCGACGTTGCACTACATGCGCTTCCAGGTGCCGATAACGATAGCGGCCGGCGTCGCCGCCCTCGCGTCCACGGCGCTCGCACTCCTCTACACGGCCGCGCCGGACCTGACCTCCGCGATGAGCAATCCGATCTGCCTGTTGCTCGGGCTTGCCGTGTTCGCGCTCGCCATGCACTACGACCTGTCCGACCCGCAGCGCGCAACGCGCCGCACCGATATCGCCTTCTGGCTGCACCTGCTTGCGGCCCCCATGATCGTCCATCCGCTCGTGTCGGGCATGTTCGATCACAGTTCCAGCATGTCGGCGGAACAGGCAATCGCGATCCTCGCGATCTTCCTCGCCCTAGGTTTCGTCGCCGTCATCATCGACCGGCGGGCGCTGCTCGTCTCCGGCCTCTCCTACGCCGGTTTCGCTTTCGCCTCGTTACTCCGCCAGACCGGTCTTTCGGATGCACTGGCACCCGCCACACTTCTGACGCTTGGCGCATTCGTTCTGCTGCTCAGCGCCGGCTGGCACCCGCTGCGTGCTCGTATTCTTAAGCTCATTCCCGCGAACCTCGCGGCGCGGCTGCCACATCAGCCGGGGCCGCACGCGTGACGATGAATTGCGTTGCAACGAGAATGGCCCACGACGCATTCACATTCGTACCCATGCGGCCCGAGCATTTGCCGCTGATGCGGCATTGGCTGGAGCAGCCCCATTGGCGCGAATGGTGGGGCGATGTCGACGAAGAAATCGCCTACGTCACCGACATGATCGCGGGGCGCGATTCGACCGAGCCGTACCTGATCATTCATGACGAAGCGCCCATCGGCTACGTTCAGGTCTGGTATCTTGGTGACTATCAGACTGGCGAATGGATCGCGACCAACCCCTGGCTTGCGGAGTTTCCGCCCGAAACGGTCGGCGTGGACCTGTCGATCGGCGACGCCGGCAACCTGTCGCGTGGATTGGGATCGGCGGCGCTGCGCGACTTCACCCTTGGACTGGTAAAGCGCGGTCATGGCAACATCATTATCGATCCTGACCCCGAAAACGAACGCGCCATTCGTGCATATGCACGCGCGGGTTTCCGTGTAATCCCACATCTTGAAGGCAAGACCCCTGGCGTTCTCCTCATGCGATTTGAGCTGAGCGATCAGGCACCGGCATCGAAAGTTGCAATGTCATGACCAGCTTTTCCCCCCGCGAAATCGTATCCGAACTCGACCGCTACATCGTCGGCCAGGCCGACGCCAAGCGTGCCGTCGCCATCGCGCTCCGCAACCGCTGGCGCCGCCAGCAGCTCGAAGGCGAGCTGCGCGAAGAAGTCCTGCCCAAAAACATTTTGATGATCGGCCCGACCGGCGTCGGCAAAACCGAAATTTCGCGCCGGCTGGCGAAGCTCGCGGGCGCACCGTTCCTGAAGGTTGAAGCAACCAAATTCACCGAGGTCGGCTACGTCGGCCGCGACGTGGAAAGCATCATTCGCGACTTGGTCGAAGTTGGCATCGTCCTCGTCAAGGAAGCCAAGCGCAAGGACGTGCGCGCGAAAGCCGAGAAGGCGGCGGAAGAACGCGTTCTCGACGCGCTGGTCGGTTCAGGATCCGGCATGGCAACGCGCGAAAGTTTCCGCAAGAAGTTGCGCTCCAATGAGTTGAACGACCGCGAGATCGACATTCTCGTCTCCGACAGCGGCCCGCAGATGCCGATGTTCGACCTTCCGGGCGCCGGCTCCATGTCGGCGATCAACTTGAACGAGGTCCTGGGCAAGGCGTTCGGTCAGCGCACCAAGCCACGCCGCGTCACGGTCAAGGATTCCTTTGACGTCCTCATTGCCGAGGAAAGCGACAAACTGATCGACTCTGACCAGATCACGGCGGAGGCGGTTCAAGCCGTGCAGAACAACGGCATCGTCTTCCTGGACGAAATCGACAAAATATGTTCGCGCAGCGACGGCACGCGTGTCGGAGCGGATGTTTCGCGCGAAGGAGTGCAACGGGACTTGCTGCCGCTCATCGAAGGCACGACCATCGCGACCAAGCACGGGCCGGTGAAGACCGACCACATCCTTTTCATCGCCTCGGGCGCGTTTCACGTCTCGAAGCCTTCCGACCTGCTGCCCGAGCTGCAGGGCCGGCTGCCCATTCGTGTCGAGCTGTCCGCGCTGACGCGTGAAGACTTCCGCCGCATCCTGACCGAACCCCAGGCCAGCCTGATCAAGCAGTACGTTGCCTTGATGGCGACCGAAGGCTTGACGCTGACATTCACGGACGACGCCATCGACGAACTCGCCGACACGGCGGTTGCGGTCAATTCTTCGGTTGAAAATATCGGAGCTCGTCGCCTGCAAACGGTTCTTGAACGCGTATTGGATGAGGTGTCGTTCGACGCCTCGGACAAATCCGGACAATCCGTCACGATCGACGGCGCCTACGTTAAGGAACACGTAGGCGTACTCGCTCGGAACACTGATTTGAGCCGTTTCATCCTGTAACGGCGCCGCGTCGCAGCCGCGCAGGCTGGCCACACGGGCCGAACGACGATAGAAGAAGGCGCAATTTCGCGCGCCAAGTGCGCTCAACCAACTTCGCCTGATATGACCACACCGCTTTCCACGTCCGTTGCACAGGAGGCTGATGAGCGCCCCTCGCTCGCCGGCCTTACCCGTGCCGGACTGAAGACTGCGCTCGCCGCGGCCGACGTGCCGGACAAACAGCTCAAAATGCGCGTGAACCAGCTCTGGAGCTGGATCTATGTGCGCGGCGTCACCTCCTTCGACGACATGACAGACGTGTCGAAGGATTTGCGCAAAAGGCTTGAGGGCATCTACACGCTCGCACGGCCTGCGATCACGGCCGAGCAGGTCTCCATCGACGGAACGCGCAAATGGCTGATGCGCTTGCCCAAGCGCGGGCATGAGCGCCAAGCGCCGGAGATCGAGACCGTCTACATTCCGGAAAGCGATCGCGGCACGCTGTGCATCTCGAGCCAAGTCGGCTGCACACTCACCTGCTCATTCTGCCACACCGGCACGCAGAAGCTGGTCCGCAATTTGGAAGCCCAGGAAATCGTCGCCCAGATCCTGCTCGCGCGCGATCGCATCGGCGATTGGCAGGGCGCGCCGGCGCCCACGGACGGTCGCCTCATTCCGCAGGGCGATCGCAAGATCACCAACGTCGTGCTGATGGGTATGGGCGAACCGCTCTACAATTTCGCCAACGTCCGCGACGCGATGGAAGTCGCAGCCGACGGCGAGGGACTATCGCTGTCGAAGCGGCGCATCACGCTTTCGACCTCAGGCGTTGTCCCCGAGATTGCCCGCTGGGGCGAAGAGGCCGGCACAATGCTCGCAATTTCGCTGCACGCCACCAACGACGCGCTGCGCGACGAACTGGTGCCGATCAACAAGAAGTACCCGATCGCGGAATTGA
>CADECN010000101.1 GCA_902825785.1 uncultured Hyphomicrobium sp.
ATACAACGCCGAATCTGAGGTCAAACAGCCCCGCTATTCGGCAAGCGAGATTCAACGGCTCAAGGAGCGCGATAACACCACCAACATCGGGTATCTCGGTCAGGTCTACCTGATCATGGCCGCGACCATCGTGGCGACGGTTTGGTGCTTCCATGAAGTTGCGGTCGGCGCAATCGCGTGGCAATGGGCGATCCCTGTTTCGATCATCGCGGTATTCGTGATGGGCGCGTCCCAGCATCAGCTCGGCGGCGCCATCCACGAAGGCACGCACTACATGCTGTTCGCGGACAAGCAGACGAGTGAGCTCGCCTCCGACTGGCTGGCGGCGTTTCCGATCTACACCTCGACCTACGCTTTCCGCCTGCACCACCTCGCGCACCATCAGTTCGTCAACGATCCGGTTCGCGATCCGAACTTCGACCAGGCCAAAGAGAGCGGCCACTGGCTTGATTTCCCTGTCGCGCACATCGACTTCGCCTGGGCCGTGCTGAAACTGCTCTGGCTGCCGAACACGGTCCGCTACATCGTCGCGCGCGCCAAGTATTCAGCCATCGGCGTCGATACCAACCCGTATGCCGATACCCAGCGCAAAGGTTCAGCCTGGGCGATCCGCATGGGCGTGCTGTTTGCGGTTGGCGCACCGGCCGTCGCCATCGGCTTGATCCTGGCGGGTCATCCCGGTTGGGCACTATTCGCGGTACCGGCCATGTGGGCGGCGGTGACTGCTTATTACCTGGCGATCCCCGACAGCCACTACCCGCAGAGCAAGATTAATCCCGTGGTGTCGCATCGCGCCACCGCCATCGGCCGCATGACATGGCTCGCCATCGTCTATACGGCGCTGACGGCGATCGAGTACGCCTACGGCACGCCGGCCTGGGGTTATTACGGCCTGCTCTGGCTGCTACCGCTGTTCACGACCTTCCCGCTCTTCATGATCCTGCGCGAATGGTTGCAGCACGGCAACGCCGACCGCGGCCGCCTGACCAACTCGCGCATCATCTTGGAGCGCAACCCCGTCATCCGTTACGCGGTTTATCCGTGGGGCATGGATTATCATCTGCCGCATCACCTCTTCGCGTCGGTTCCGCACTACAAGTTGAAGGAACTGCACGAGGTGCTGCTGCGCGACCCCGAGTATCGCGAAAACGGTCTGATCGTCGAAGGCTGGGTGAAGCCGAACGAAAGCGGCTTGCCAACCATCATGGATGCAATCGGCCCAGGCTACGCCGGTAAATCGTCCGAGAAGCACGTCGACGATACGACGCTCGAGATGGCCGACGTCAACGACAAGGCCGGGATCCAGCGCCACATCGATGCGTCGCGCAGCACAGCCAGAGGCTGACACGCTGCAAAGGTTCGAATGATAAGGGCCGCAACTTTTGTTGCGGCCCTTCCTATTTCAGCAGCGTCTTCCGCGATCAGGTGTTCATGCTCTGGAAGAACTCGCCGTTGGTCTTGGTCGAGCGCAGCTTGTCGATCAGGAACTCGATGCCGTCCTGCGTCCCCATCGGGTTCAGGATGCGGCGAAGCACATACATCTTTTTGAGCTGATCCTTCGGCACCAGAAGGTCTTCCTTGCGCGTACCGGATTTGGCGATGTCGATTGCCGGGAACACGCGCTTGTCGGAGACCTTGCGGTCGAGCACGACTTCTGAGTTGCCTGTACCCTTGAACTCTTCGAAGATCACTTCGTCCATGCGCGAGCCGGTATCGATAAGCGCGGTGGCGATGATGGTCAGCGATCCGCCCTCTTCGATGTTGCGTGCCGCGCCGAAGAAGCGCTTGGGACGCTGCAGGGCATTGGAGTCGACACCGCCGGTCAAAACCTTGCCGGATGACGGCACAACGGTGTTGTAGGCACGACCCAGGCGCGTGATCGAATCGAGCAGGATGACCACATCCCTCTTATGCTCGACAAGACGTTTAGCCTTTTCGATGACCATTTCGGAAACCTGGACGTGCCGCGCCGGCGGCTCGTCGAAGGTCGACGAGATGACCTCGCCTTTGACCGAGCGCTGCATGTCGGTCACTTCTTCCGGTCGCTCGTCGATGAGCAGCACGATCAGATAGCACTCGGGATGATTGGCCGTGATAGAGTGCGCGATGTTCTGCAGCAGCACGGTCTTGCCGGTGCGCGGCTGCGCCACGATGAGGGCGCGTTGGCCCTTGCCTATCGGCGCCACGATATCGATGACGCGCGGCGAGAGATCCTTGATCGTCGGATCCTCGATCTCGAGCTTCAGCCATTTCGTTGGATAGAGCGGCGTCAGGTTGTCGAAGTGCGATTTGTGCTTCGTCGCCTCGGGATCTTCGAAGTTGATATTCGAGACTTTGAGAAGCGCGAAATAACGCTCGCCATCCTTAGGCGATCGGATCTGGCCTTCGACGGTATCACCCGTGCGAAGCGCGAAACGGCGGATCTGCGACGGCGAAACATAGATGTCGTCGGGGCCCGGCAGATAGTTGGCCTCAGGAGACCGCAGGAAGCCGAAGCCGTCCTGCAGCACTTCAACGACACCAGTCGCGGTAATTTCTGTCTCTTGCGTCGCGAGCTGCTTGAGCGTCGCGAACATCAGTTCCTGTTTGCGCATCGTAGATGCGTTTTCGACGCCCGTCTCTTCGGCGAACGTGACCAGCTCGGCGGGGGACTTCTTCTTGAGGTCCTCGAGCTTCATTTGCTTCATTGAAAACTCCGGCGGGTGCCGCGCCAAACGCGGCCATGGTGGTGAGCGGGGGTTTGCTGGCGAGACGGCGACAAAGCGGGCGCTTTGCCAAAGCGGGACGGCACGTCAGCCGGTCTCCCGAAGACGGACGGGCCGTCTAGCCAAAATCCTGTTCTGAGGATGCAAATCGTATAGCAGACCCTTGGCGGCGTGAAAAGCCGTCAAAATGGCTTCACAATCGCAAGAATGACGATGCCGATCATAAGTAAGGTTGGCACCTCGTTGACAACGCGCCAGTGCCGGGCCGGCTTGGTATTCCGATCCTCCCTGAACGCCCGCGCGGACGCCGAAAGATAACCGTGAACGCCTGACAGCAGAAGCGCGAGCAACAGCTTGAAGTGGAGCCAACCGGCCATCAGGTATCCGCCCGCGTGTATCAGCCACAGGCCCAGAACCCAGGAGATCACCATGGCGGGCGCCATGATGATCGTGAGCAGCCGACCTTCCATGACTTTGAAGGTCTCCGACTGCGCCGACCCCACCTCGGTTTCGGCATGGTAGACGAACAAGCGCGGCAAATAGAGCAGGCCGGCCATCCAGGAGATGACGGCAATGACATGCACTGCCTTCACCCAGCGATAGGCCTCGTACCCCATGAAATAGACCGCGAGCACGACCGCTGCGACCGTCGCGACAAGGGCAATCGCCGCGCGTGGACCGGCCGATGCACCTGCGTCTTTTTCCATGGCTAGAGCTTTCGCCTGACGCGCTCGACGAGCCGCGCCACATGAGCCGGCGGCGTTTCCGGCACGATGCCGTGCCCAAGATTGAAAATAAACCGCTGTCCGCTCATCGCTGCACGGATCGCATCAACGCGCGCGTCGAGCGCATCACCCCCCGCAACGAGGAGCAGGGGATCGAGATTGCCTTGCACGACCCGTCCCGTTTCAGCCGTTCGCTTCATCACCGGCAGCGGACACGACGTATCACAACTCACGCCATCGACACCCGTGCGGGCCAAATAGTCAGCGAGCAACGACGCAGAACCACGCGGAAAACCGATAATTGGAACATGGGGGTGACGCGCCTTGATGGTCGACACGATACGCGCGGTCGGCCGTATGACCCAAGCATCGAACTGATCATCCGCCAGGCTGCCGGACCAACTATCAAATAACTGCAGGACATCCGCACCCGCCGCGACCTGGCCTTCGAGATACCCGATCGACGCTTCGCAAAGAATATCGATAAGACGTTGAAACCCCGCTGGATCGCGATACGCCCAGCGTCGTGCCTCCCCCTGATCCGACGATCCGTGCCCCTCAACCACATACGTCGCCACCGTCCAAGGCGCGCCGCAAAAACCGATCAATGCCGTCTCACACGGCAGATCTTGCCGCAGCCGCGCCACCGTCTCCCACACGAGCGCGAACTTCTCCTGCGTCCTCGATAGATCGAGTCGCTTGAGCGCTGCAACATCGCGAATGGGTTCGAGCACCGGGCCCTCGCCCTCGGCGAACCGCACGCCCTGCCCGAGTGCATCCGGAACGACGAGAATATCGGAAAACAGGATCGCCGCATCGAAGCCGTAACGGCGGATCGGCTGCAGCGTTACCTCCGCCGCCAGCCGCGGCGTGTAGCACAGATCGAGAAAACCGCCAGCTTCGCTGCGCGTTTCCCGATACTCCGGCAAGTAGCGTCCCGCTTGCCGCATCAACCAGACAGGCGGCGGATCGAGCGCTTGGCCTGAAAACGGCTGCAGAAAGCGACGCCGTGCCGTCAGCGTGTCGGTGACTTGCACAGGCGCTGCTCCTCAAACTTCACTTCAAAGAGATTTTCTTGAAGGTTTTTATTTTGACTCTTAGGGCAGGGGCTTACGGGGATCATCCCGATATGCACATCAAGCCAACAGCTTCCAGCGCTTAGCCTTTGGCTCACACAAGATCTAGCGTCGCCACGCCACGGTCGGCAATAGAGCGTCGAAAGCTGGGTAAATCAAGGTCTTGAGTGAAGCCTGCAGCATCAACCCGAATGAAGGTCGTGTTGACAATGCGAGAGCTATGGCTGAACAGGTCATTCATCCCCTGGGATGCTCTCCGGTCGAATAATTTCTCTCTTATCCGCTTCCGTGTGGGTATCATCCGCCCTTAAACCAGGGTTGCTCTCTCAAGCTGGCAAACCAGTCGCTCCTGCCTTGAACGACACTCAAGTTTTGAACAGCCCCGCGCACACCCCGCACACGGTCCTCTGCGATGGCATTACCCAGCCTCTTTCACATGCATCTTGTGTCCGACGCGACCGGCGAGACGCTCGCCGCCATCGCAAAGGCTGCGTCCGTTCAGTACCAGAACGTGCGCGCCATCGAGCACGTACATCCATTGGTGCGAACACAGCGGCAACTGAAGCGTGTGTTGAACGACATAGAGCGCGAACCGGGTATCGTGCTGTACACCGTGGTGAACCGCACGCTTGCGGACGAGCTCGAATCGCATTGCCGGGCGCTCAAAATTCCCTGCCTCGCGGTGCTGCAACCGATCATGCAGGTGCTTGAGAGCTATCTCGGAGCCCCGACGACGCCGACTGTCGCCGGTCAGCATATGCTCGATGCTGATTATTTCCGTCGCATCGACGCGATGAATTTCACGATCGCTCACGACGACGGCCGTTTGCCGGAAAATCTGGATAATGCCGATATCGTCGTGCTCGGCATCTCGCGCACCTCGAAAACGCCGACCACCCTTTATCTGGCGCAGCGCGGCTACAAGGCAACCAATCTGCCGCTTGTTCCGCAGGTCGCGCTACCCGAGCAACTGTTGGAGCCGCACTCGGCATTTGTCGTGTGCCTGATAGCGAACGTCGATCGTATCGCCGATGTGCGCCGAAACCGGGCGGTTCTGATGGCTGATCGCGATCTGGACAGCTACGTCGACCGCGACACGATTGCGGCCGAGATCGCCTATACCCGTAAGATTGCCGCTCAGTACGGCTGGCCAATCATCGACGTTACGCGCCGGTCGATTGAGGAAACGGCGACGATGATCATCAAACTGATGCAGGACCGCCGTTCCGGCAAAAGGGCCGAGGCCGAGCCAGCCAATGGCTGAGGGTGTTGCGCTCATCCTCGCGTCGGGAAGTTCTGCGCGCCGCAACCTTCTCAGGTCTGCCGGCCTCGCGTTCGATGTCATTCCTGCTGTGATCGATGAAGCAGCACGGCTGGATGCCTGGAGGCGGCAATCGCCCGGCGCCAAATTGTCCGAAGCGGCGCTGATGCTCGCGAGCGCCAAAGCAGAAGACGTCAGCACAGTGAAACCCGATGCCATTGTGATCGGCGGCGATCAGATACTCGCACTCGAAGACATCACGCTTCATAAGGCAAAAAATCGCGACGATGCGCGCCGCACGCTGTTATCCCTGCGCGGTCGCACACACGAGCTTCACGCGTCCGTCGCGGTCGCAACCGGTGGAAAAACTGTTTGGACGCATGTCGAGACGGCCGGCATGACCGTTCGTGATTTTTCCGACGCCTGGCTTGAAAGCTATCTGGATGCGGCCGGCGAAGCATTGACCGCCTGTGTTGGAGCGTATGAATTCGAAGGCCAAGGCGTGCAGCTTTTCGAGCGCGTCGAAGGCAGTTACTTCACCGTATTGGGTCTGCCGCTTCTGCCATTGCTTGCCGAGCTTCGACGCCGCGGAGCGATCAACTCATGAAACGCGCCTGCGTCATTGGCTGGCCCATCAAGCATTCGCGCTCGCCGCTGATCCACGGCTACTGGCTGAAAAAGTACGGCATCGAGGGCAGCTACGAGCGTGTCGCGGTCGAGCCTGACGCTCTGTCGAGCTTCCTTACGTCGCTCGAGAAAAACGGCTTCGCCGGTTGCAACGTCACTGTCCCGCACAAGGAGCGGGCTTTCGCGCTTGCGCACGAGCGCGATGCGTCCGCACGCGCCGTCGGCGCCGCAAACACCCTTTGGCTGGACAATGGCCGGCTGTGTGCCACCAACACCGACACCTACGGCTTCATGTCGAATCTCGCGTCCGCAGCACCGGGCTGGAACGCGGCCGAAGGCCCAGCGCTTCTGCTCGGAGCCGGCGGATCGGCGCGCGCTGTCGTCCATGGCCTGCTCGAGGCAGGAGCAAAAGACATCCGCCTCTTCAATCGCTCGCAAGGTCGCGCCCTGGAACTTGCGCGTCATTTTGGAGATCGCGTCAGCGCCCACGAGTGGGATGCGCGCAACGACCACGTCCCGGCGGCGTCGCTCGTCGTCAACACAACAACGCTTGGAATGAACGGTGAAGGCAGCCCGGAAATAGACTGGTCGCGCGCTCAGTCGGAGTGTGTCGCCGCCGACCTCGTTTACGTCCCGCTAGCCACAGCGTTTCTCAAAGGCGCGCAGGCTCGGGGACTTGTAACCGCAGATGGGCTGGGAATGCTGCTCCACCAAGCCGTGCCCGGTTTTGAAAAGTGGTTCGGCATACGACCGGACGTGACGGCGGAACTGTACGATTTGATCGCTCGCGACATCGGTGGCGGCTGATGCTCATCGTCGGTCTGACCGGATCCATCGGTATGGGCAAGACCACGGTTGCCCAACGCTTGCGGGAGCTCGGCATTGCTGTCTTCGATGCCGACGCCGAGGTTCATCGGCTCTATGCCGGGCCGCTTGCGGCCGACATCGAAACGGCCTTTCCGGGAACGACGACGGGCGGGACAGTCGATCGCGCCAAGCTCTCGGCCCACCTTGTCAATGCGCCACAGGATTTCGCACGTCTGGAAGCGATCGTGCATCCGGCCGTGCGCGCCGGCGAGCGCGCATTCCTGCACGAGCAATCTAATGCTCGTGCGGCCATCGCGGTGCTCGAAATCCCGCTCCTCCTGGAAGCCCGCAGCGAACACCTTGTCGATGCTGTTGTTGTTGTCAGTGCGGATGCGGAAACCCAGCGCCGCCGCGTCTTGGAACGGCCCGGCATGTCGGCGGAAAAACTCGACGCTCTGCTGCGACGGCAAGTGCCCGATGATGAAAAGCGTCGCCGTGCGCATTTCGTTGTGGACACCAGCAAGACCATTCCGGAATGCCACGCTCAAGTCGACGCGATTGTCGCTAGACTCGAATCACGGCGCGGTACCGCATTCGAGCGCCATTGGCTCAAATGAACGGTCAGGCTGCTCCGATATGCGCGAAATCGTGCTCGATACCGAGACCACGGGCATCGACCCGAGGAGAGGTCACCGTCTGATTGAAATCGGCTGCGTCGAACTCTACAACCGCATTCCGACAGGCCGCGAATACCACTGCTTCATCAATCCCGAACGCGATGTGCCGTCCGAGGCCGAGGCCATTCACGGCTTGTCGAGTGACTTTCTGAAAGACAAGCCCGTATTCTCGAAAGTGGCAAACGACTTTATCGCCTTCATCGGCGACGCTGGCCTCGTCATCCATAACGCTGCTTTCGATATCGGCTTTCTCAATTTTGAGCTCGATACGCTCGGGCTGTCGCAACTTTCGTTCGACCGCGTCGTTGACACGCTGGCGCTCGCTCGCCGCCGGCATCCGGCGGGCCCGAACACACTCGATGCGCTCTGCAAGCGCTATAACATCGACAACTCTAAACGCATCAAGCACGGCGCCCTTATGGACAGCTTGCTGCTGGCGAAAGTCTATGTCGAGCTGTTGGGAGAACGTCAGGCGGCACTCAGCCTGCAGTCGGATTCCGTCATGCCGTCCGCGATGCGTGCGAACGGTGCACGCGTGCCACTTCCGATCCGCCGGGAGCCGCTAGAGCCACGATTGACGCAAGCCGACATCAAAGCGCACCGCGCCTTCATCGAAGCGCTCGGCGTCAAGGCGATTTGGTCCAAGTTCTGGACGACGTCGGAATCGGAAGACGCCTAGGCGTCGGCCTTGCTGGCGGCACCTGCGCGCTCTTGCTGACGACGGAAATAGAGGCCTGCGAAATCGATCGGATCGAGCATGAGGGGTGGGTAGCCGCCCTCGCGGGTCAAGTCGGCGACGAGCCGGCGCAGGAACGGAAAGATCATCGTCGGACCCGAAATCAGCAGGAACGGCTCCAGCGCGCCCTCCGGCATACTCTCGATCTGCACTAAGCCCGCGTAGACCACTTCAAGGACGTAAATCGTCCCGATATTGTTGGACGCCGTCGCCTTGAGTTCGACCGTGCTCTCGTAGAGCTGGCCCTCGACACGATGGCCGTTGACCTGAATTTCCAGTTTCATGTTGGGCTGGTCGCCCGGATTCGCGATCAGCTTCCGAAGGTTCGGATTTTCGAACGATAAATCCTTGACGTATTGACTGACGATTTTCGCCTGGATCTGCGACTGAGCCGCGGCCGCCTTTGCGGCGTCGCTCGTTCCGTTCTTTCCGCTCGTCGAATCGGCCATGTCATCCCCTTGGGCGCCTTCGGTGCGCGGCGGCTCGCTACCACGCCCGAACACGAGCCGCAATGGCAGAAGTCCCTACCGTCGGTTCCCGCCGGCTTTCCGCGGCTCGATGGCATTCTTGGGCCGCACAGTCTTTTCGCTGACGCGCTCGTATTCGCCCTCGATCGTAACGGCGCCGTTGTCGAAGTCATCGGAAGCCGGGCTCTTGCGGAGCGTCTCGCGGCTGACCTCGGCCTGATAGTGGTAAACGTGGACGAGCTTCAATAGCCCGCTGGTTATGATTTGCTGGCGGACGATGGGCAGCAGAAGCAGCAGGCCCGCGATGTCGGTGATCGGGCCGGGCAGGATCAGGCAGATCCCCGCCACGACCTGCAGGAACCCGTCGAAAAGCGGCTCGATGCCCCGGCTTTCCCTCCGTTCGCTCGAAAGAACCCGGTTGAACACCGACAGCCCGACCCTCCTGATGACGAGCACCCCGACCATCGCCGTCAGAACGATGATCAGTGCAAGGCGCCAGAAACCAAGGGTTTGGCCCATCCGGATAAGCAAACCGATCTCGACCAGGGGAAGCCCGGCGAGCAACAGCAGCGCGGCAATTTTGATCGGTTGCGACATCTGGGTCCGCCAACGGTGCCCAAGGCTAGCCCGAATGCGCCCCCAAGACCACAATCGCAAAGTACTGAACCAGCCTATAAGTCGGGCGCTGGTTAGCAATCTACTCACCCGGTTGCGGATTTCCCCCCGGCGAAAGCCGTGCATTGGCCGCCGAAATAGCCTATGCCTTCCATGATCGCAGTTGTGTGCTTAGATAGAACACACTTCCTGCTGGACCGCGCGCCCTGCGCGACCGAGGCCACTTCGAGGGCGAACCCTTAAAATGAATGGTCAATTTGATCTGATCACCCTGATTGCGTTGATTGTCGCGGCGGCCGCAATCTTCAAGCTTCGCAATGTGCTCGGACAACGCACCGATGAAGACGATCAACGCGTCGAGCGACTGAAAGCGCGGGAGCGAGAGGCAACTCAACAGCAGGCCCGCGAGGGAGCAACTGCGGACGTTATTACGATGCCGCGGCGTGACCGGGACGGCGCCCAGCCCGTCGCCGAGCCTGCCCAGGCGTCAAGCAGCGCGGAGGCGCGCATCAGGGCTTTCTCGGCCATCGATCCTTCGGTGACCGATGGTCTGCTTGAGGTCGCCAAGTTCGATACCTCGCTTGATCCTGATGCTTTCCTGACGGGCGCTGGGCGGGCCTATGAAATGATCGTGTCGGCCTTCGCGGAAGGCAACCGTCGCATGCTGAAGGAGCTGCTCAGTCGCGAAGTCTATGACGGTTTCGTCGCCGCCATCGCTGAGCGCGAGTCGCGCGGCGAGCAGATTGACCAGCAGTTCGTCGGCATCAAACGCTCCGATTTGCTCGAAGCCGAGATGAAGGGCGGGATTGCCTACATGACGGTCCGCTTCGTCAGCGAGCTCATCAACGCCACCCGCGACAAGAACGGCGAAGTGATTTCCGGCGATCCTCAGCGCATCAAGGATGTCACTGATATCTGGACCTTCAGCCGCGACGTCGCGAGTGCGCGCGCCCGTTCGAATTTGAACTGGAAGCTGGTCGCGACGCAGGCTCCGAACTAGGTCGGAACGCCTATCGTCGGATGCCTGATCCGGCCGATGCGCGCGTTATGCCGCTCCCGTCGGACGATGCGCGTTGACGCTTGTTCGCGCTCACAAGCTACCATTCACCACTGTACCTCGCGCCGCGTTGACGGCCCCCGCCATCGGCCGTGCCGCGCCAGCCGAAGCCAGACGAC
>CADECN010000102.1 GCA_902825785.1 uncultured Hyphomicrobium sp.
ACGATCTGAAGACCGAAAACGTAGCGGCCGTTGCCAAGGGCTGCGACAACCTCAAGCGCCATATCGAGAACGTCAACAAGTTCGGCGTGCCGGCGGTCGTTGCGGTCAACAACTTCATCACCGACACCGATGCCGAGATTGCGGAGGTCCAAAAAGCCGCCGAGAGTATGGGCACGAAGGCGTTCCTGTGCACTCACTGGGCGGAGGGCGGCAAAGGCACGAAAGCCTTGTCCGAACACGTCGTCAAAGTCATCGATGAGGGCAAGGCCAACTTCAAGCCGCTCTATCCCGACGACATGAAGCTGCGCGATAAGGTCAAGACCATCGCGCAGGAGATCTATCGCGCCGCCGACATCAGCTGCGATGCGAGCGTGGAAACCCAATTCAAGGATCTGGAGGCCGGTGGTTTCGGCAACTTGCCCGTCTGCATGGCCAAGACGCAATATTCGTTCTCGACCGATCCCAATAAGCGCGGCGCGCCGACCGGCCACATCGTTGCCATTCGCGAACTGAGGCTCTCAGCCGGCGCAGGTTTTGTCGTGGTCGTCACCGGCGAGATCATGACCATGCCGGGCCTGCCGAAAGTCCCCTCCGCCGACTCCATCCGGCTCGACGACAAGGGACAGATCCAGGGCCTGTTCTGAGGGTAGTGATCGCACGTTGGCGCCAGCCGGCCACGGAATAATGCGTGGCCGGAAGCGAGCGTGCGATCATGCGATCCAAGGCGGACGGTCGTCCGGGTGAGCGGTGTTGTCGTGCAGCAACCGGGCGACAATTTGCTCGCGCACGTCAGCGAGTCCGAGCAGCGACAAGCGATCCAGAAGATAGACGGTGTCGTCCGCCGCTTTGGCCCTTTCAAACGCCAGGGCCTTTTCCTCCACGATCGCCGCGGCGCTCCTATCGCCTTCGGCAGCCTTGGCGATCAGTTCGTGGATTTCTCGTCTCTCTGCCTCGGTCATCTGGGCAATCCTGGCTGTCTTCTGCATCGGGGCCAGGACTTAGTCCTATCAACCAAAAGGCCCGGATGTCGACCGATTCTGTGAGGAACGAGCGCCAAATCCGCGAAGTTCAGTCGGGTTTCGAGGGGAGGGGACGACCCGTTCCCCGCGCGCGTGAAAGCGTTTCCCCGCTGGCCTGCTGGAGCAACACGCTCTCCCACTGCATATCGACAAATTACTCCCATAGTGGCCGACATACGCTCGCGTGCTAAAGAGACGCCATGCAAAAGCATCAAATCTCCGCCCGCCGGTAATGCCCCTGCTCGCCATCCTCGCCGCCGGCTGCTTCGTCAGCTCGATGGCGATGCGCCTGATCGACCCTCTGGTGCCGGAGATTTCTCGCGACCTGGTGGCGGACCCGGCGACGGTGGCGATGCTGGCGACCGCCTATGCGCTCCCCTACGCGCTGGGCCAGCCAATACTTGGCGCTCTCGGCGACGCGCTCGGCAAGGCCAAGATCATCAAGGTCGCGCTCGCGGTTCTCACCGTCTGCTTGGCCGTCACGATCATCGCGCCGACCCTGCAGATACTGTTTGTTGCCCGCATCCTCGGTGGCGCCGCGGGTGGCGGCGTCATTCCGCTCGCGTTCGCACTCATCGGCGATCGCGTCGCCTTCAACGAGCGTCAGCTAGCGCTTTCGCGCGTACTTGCCGCCATCATCGGCGGTCAAGTGACGGGATCTCTGGGGTCCGGCATCATCGGCGCCTACTTCGGATGGCGCGCATCGATGGCCTTCGGAACGATTCTGACGCTCGCGGCGTTTGTGCTGACAGTTGTGTACCTTCGAGGTCGGGTTGACGCTGCACGCGAGCCGGTACGCTTGACCACCATGACCGGCGGATTCCGGCAGGTATTCCGCAATCCGCTCGCCGTCGTATGCTTCGCCGCCGTTTTCGCAGAAGGCATCATAATTTTCGGTCTTCTGCCGTATGTCGCGCTTCTGCTTGAAAGCCGAGGAGCAGGCGGCCTTCGCGAAGCCGGGTTCGTGCTCGCCGGTTTCGCGGTTGGAGGCTTTATGTACACAGCGTTCGTCGGCCTTCTGCTCGGCCGGCTCGGCCTCTACAACCTCATCCGCGCCGGCGGCCTCGTTTGCGCAATCGGCATCGCTGGCCTGACCGCGAACGTCACCTGGCCCATCGAAATGGCGCTGTTCGCGGTTGTTGGCGTCGGCTTCTATATGATCCATAACTCGTTGCAGACGCAGGCGACCGAACTTGCGCCCAATAATCGTGGTTCGGCCGTCGCTGCCCACGCGTTCTTCTTTTTCCTCGGACAGGCGGTGGGCCCGGTGATCTACGGACTTGGGCTCGCGCACGCCGGAGCAAGCCCGACGTTGATTGTGATGTCCCTCGCGATGGCGCTCACCGGGATGCTTACGGCCGCGGGTTTGATGGCGCGCCGACCAGCGGAAGCGGCGCCTTGAGTGCCCGGTTGGTGAGGGCTGACGGCGGAAGAGGCTTTTCCTGCCGCGCATGTGGGCAGGATGCACGATTGTCTGGCATACTCTGATGGCGCACGGCCGAAGAATGCAGTGTTTTCGGGCCGAGCGCACGTTGGCCTGGCGTTTGCGTTACGTACTCCGGCGCCCATTGCGGGAGGGAACGATTGGTCGCGGCATTTGACGAAATGAACGGCTTCGGCGGCGGCGTCCGCGCACCGTATCGGGCGCTGTCCGAGTGGCTTGGCATCCAGCATATCGGCGAACTGAGCCAGAAGGCGACAGAGGCCGAGGCGCTGTTCCGCCGCACCGGCATTACGTTCGCGGTCTACGGATCAGAGGAGGCGGCCGAGCGCCTGATCCCGTTCGACGTTCTGCCGCGCATCATCTCGGCCGAGGAGTGGCGCCGGCTTGAACTCGGCATCGAGCAGCGCGTGCGTGCGCTCAACGCCTTCATGTACGACATCTATCACCATCAGGAGATCCTGAAGGCCGGCAAGATCCCCGAGGAACTCGTCGTCCAGAACGGCGCCTTCCTGCCCGAGATGATCGGCGTCGACCCACCGCGCGGCATCTATAGCCATATCATCGGCATCGACCTTGTTCGAACCGGCGAAGACCAGTTCCTGGTTCTGGAAGACAACACCCGCACGCCGTCTGGTGTCTCCTACATGCTGGAGAACCGCGAGACGATGATGCATCTGTTTCCCGACCTGTTCAGCCGCAACCGCGTGCGCCCGGTCGAGAACTATCCCGATGCGCTGCTGAAGACGCTGGAAAGCGTCGCGCCGTCAAATCTCGACAAGGAGCCGACCATCGCGCTCCTGACTCCCGGCATCTACAACAGTGCCTACTTCGAACACTCATTCCTCGCCGACCAGATGGGCATCGAGCTGGTCGAGAGCATGGATCTCGTCGTCATCGACGGCGTCCTCAACATGAAGACGACCCAGGGCTTGAAGCGCGTCGACGTCCTCTACCGGCGCGTCGACGACGATTTCCTCGACCCTCTCGTTTTCGATCCGACGTCCCTTCTCGGCATCCCCGGCATTTTCGATGTCTATCGCTCGGGCCGTGTGACGATCGTCAACGCTCCGGGCACCGGGATAGCCGACGACAAAGCGATCTACGCCTACATCCCGGCGATCATCGAATTCTATACCGGCCGGGCCGCAATCATACCCAACGTCGAAACCTACAACTGCCGCGAACCAGACGCGCTGAAGTACACGCTCGACCGCCTGCCCGAACTGGTCGTCAAGGAGGTGCATGGCTCTGGCGGCTATGGCATGCTCGTCGGCCCGACGGCGACCAAAGAACAAATCGAAATCTTCCGCCAGAAGTTGAAAACCAACCCCTCTAACTATATTGCCCAGCCGACGCTTTCGCTGTCGACGTGCCCAACGCTCGTCAATGGTGGTGTCGGCCCCCGCCATCTCGATCTGCGTCCCTTCGTGCTGATCGGCGATCAGGTGCGCCTGATGCCGGGCGGCTTGACGCGCGTTGCGCTGAAAAAGGGATCGCTCGTCGTGAATTCAAGCCAGGGCGGCGGCACCAAGGACACCTGGGTACTGCAGGACTAGCGATCTAGATGCTCGGACGGACCGCTAACGACCTCTATTGGTTGTCGCGCTACATCGAGCGGGCCGAGAATATGGCCCGCTTGATCGAAGTCGGCTACCGCATCGTGCTGTTGCCGCGCGAGGGTGAGGGGTTTCACGAGGAATGGCGCTCGACGCTGGAAAGCGCTGGCTGCCTCGTAACCTACATGCAGCGCTACGGCGAACTCGATACGCAAAACGTCATCAACTTCATGCTGTTCGATACGTCGAACGTGTCGAGCATCGCGTCCTGCCTCGCCAACGCGCGTCGCAACGGCCGCGCGCAACGCACCGCCCTCACGCGCGAGATGTGGGAAACGCTCAACAGTTCGTGGCTGGAGTTCTCGGCTATCAAGCCCTCGACCATCACATCGAACTCGCTGCCTGAATTGCTTGACTGGGTGCGCGCCCGCTCCGCGCTCTATCGCGGCGCCATGCTGAACACGATCCTGCGCAACGATACGTTCTATTTCAGCCAGATCGGAACCTTCATCGAGCGCGCCGACAGCACGTCGCGCATCCTCGACGTCAAATACTATCACCTGCTGCCGTCGAGCGAGATGGTGGGCGGCGGCAAGGACAACTATCAGTGGGCCTCGATCCTGCGCTCCGTCTCCGCTCACCGCAGCTATCGCTGGGTCTTCAAGGATCACTACAAGCCCTTGAAGATCGCCGACTTCCTGATCCTCAACAGACAGATGCCGCGTTCGCTGCGCTCATGCTACGATGAATTGGTGGAGGCGTTGCGCGATCTTGCTATCTTCACCGGCGCGCGCCAGGACTGCAACGCGACCGCGGAATCGACCCGCGATCTGCTCATGGAAGCCGACATCCAGCGCATCTTCCAATCCGGCCTGCACGAGTTCGTGCAGGATTTCATCGAGCGCAACAACAAGCTCGGCACCGAAATATCCACCGCCTACCATTTCTCGGACTAGGCAGCGCCATGCTTATCTCGATCGGCCATGTGACCCGTTACACCTACAGCGCGCCGACGCGTTACTCGATTCACACCCTGCGGCTGACGCCTCAGAGCTTCGCCGGTCAGCGCGTTCTGGAATGGCGCGTCACCGCCCCGGGCATTGACGTCGCGCGCCCGTTCCGTGACGGCTTCGGCAACACGGTTCATACCGTCACCTTGGTCGACGAACACGCCGAGTCCCTTATTATCGCAAAGGGCCTGGTCGAGACAGAAGACCGCGCCGGCATCGTGCGTGGCGCCTATGAGCCCGCGCCGGTGCGCACCTACCTTCGCACGACACGCATGACGGCGCCAAGCGAGGCCATCCGAGACCTATTGCCGGCGACAGCATCGAAGAACGACATCAAGTCGCTGCATGTTCTGATGCACGCCGTCCGGGACGCCGTGGATTATGAGGTCGGCGTCACCAACGCGCATACCAGCGCCACCGAAGCGCTGGCCGACGGCAAGGGTGTCTGCCAGGACCATGCGCACATCTTTATCGCCGCCGCCCGCGCTCTGGGCGTGCCGGCGCGCTACGTCAACGGCTACCTGCTGTCCGAGACGGGGGAGCCGGCCGAGGCACACCATGCCTGGGCCGAGGCTTATATCGACGGATTGGGCTGGGTCGGCTTCGATCCGGCGAATCGCATCTGCCCGACGGACGCCTACGTCCGCCTCGCCGTCGGCCTGGATGCGGCCTATGCAGCCCCAATTCGCGGGACACGGCGCGGTGGTGCCAACGAAGAGCTTGACGTGATCGTCGAAGTTCAGCAGCAGAGCGTGCAGCAATAGCTGTCCTGAGCGGAGACGAGTGATGACCTACGCCGTGGCTGTCAAGCTTGAGCGCGGCATCGTGTTCGCCGCCGACACGCGCACCAACGCCGGTGTCGACAACATCGCACAATACAAGAAGCTGACCTGCTGGCGCATACCGGGCGAGCGCGTGCTCGTCATGCTGAGCGCTGGCAATCTGGCGGTTTCGCAAGCGGTGCTGAGCCTCTTGAACGAGGCGCCTAGCGACAAGGAATATCCGGGCACGACATTGTATTCGGCCCAGAATATGTATCGCGCCGCCAGGGTTGTGGGTGAAGCGCTCCGGGAGGCGCGCTCCATCGATGGGCCGTCACTTGAGGTCAGCAAGCTGTCGTTCTCGACCTCGTTCATTTTCGGCGGCCAGATCGGAGACGAGCCGCCACGCCTTTTCCATATCTATCCGGAAGGCAACTTCATCGAAGCGACCACTGATACGCCGTTCTTCCAGATCGGCGAGCACAAGTACGGCAAGCCGATCCTTGACCGGGTGGCCCAGACATCGATGAAACTGGGCGATGCGGCGAAGCTGGTTCTGCTGTCGTTTGATTCAACCCTGCGCTCAAACCTGAGCGTGGGGCTGCCCATCGACATGCTCACCTATGAGACCAATACGCTGAAGCTGGAGCATACCAAGCGCATCGGGCAGGATGATCCCTATTTCAAGATGCTGTCGGGAGAATGGTCGAAGGCCCTGCGGGCGGCGTTTCAGAATATCGAGGCGTTTGACATTTAGGCAAGTCTTTTAGTCCGTAGACGGACGGTTTCTGTCTCGGCTCCCTGCTACTATTCCCGATTAAAACCTGCCAACGCTTCAGCTTGTGTCCGGCTTCTCGGCCTCCCAGGCGAGGCCATGGCAGTCAGCAAGGATTTCATCGATTGGATGAATGTGCCTCTTCCTTCGGCCGGGCGGCGGACCGGGTCGGAGCGGTGATCTGAACACTGGCGTTTTAATGGCCTCCCGCCTCAGCCGCCAGCGGGCCATGCGCCGGGCCTGGCGCGGCAGGTCTTCGAGGGCTGACTTGAGGGCGTGGAGCCTCCGGCTGAGGCGTTCGGCATTGACAAGGCCATCGGGCGGCGGGGCGGGAGCGGCCACGGGAGAGGGTCTTGGCCAGAGGTCGTCCAGCCGGGAATCAGGCCCGAGGAAAAGGACACGCGGCGGATATTTGGCGTATCTCACCCGGCGCTGGCTGAGCTCAGGGAAGTATTTCCGGGTATCGTAGAGCTTAAAGGAGGGGAGCCTGCTTCCGCCACCCTTTGAAGTGATCTTATGCCCCTTGGACATGGGACGCGAGGGCGCCACCTTCACCACAACACCCCGGGCCGCAATCACAATGAGCCGCCTAACGGCGGATTCGGCCGGCCGCAGCACGCTCGATACGGCACTGTGGAGGGATTTCGGAATCCGAGAAACCGCGGCGTCACCAACCAGCCCCAGCATGGCGAACAGGGTTTCGATGATCCCCTTGAGCGCTTCGCTGTTGTGCTTGATGGCCAAGTCCCAGTTAAAGTCCCTCTTCCAGTTCATGTGGTTCCTATCGCTCAAAAAGAACAAAACAGGAACACACATGGCATGATAGGAATATAGTGTCAAGGACTTTCGTAGCAATTTTTTCTTGGCTCTTGGGAAAGTCTTTCGCCCTTGTGGGGATTGCGTCATTTTACCAGCAGCACGAATGGCTCTTCGGTGGCGTGTTTAAGGAACATCGTGTTCATTGGCGCTGTACTATCCCGCCCATCTCTCGAAACTCGACATTCGTGAAGCCATTGATTTCGATAAAATCCTTAAACTCATTTGTACAAAAATAAATCTGACGACGATCACGGATTCCAAAAAAATCACAACTAAGTAAATTCTCGTGGCGTACATACATGCCCTGTCCCGGCACTCGAGGAACCTTTGCTATAAAAGGCTCACCATTCCTCAATTCAGTCGGGAATTCCCGACTTTCAAATCCATAGATAGATTTAACACCATCCTCCTCGCGATACGTAGTAAGTGACCAATCCATATCAAGGTAATGCTTAATTGAAACCCTCTTGAAACAGAGATCAGATTTTTCAATTTTCTGATACGGCTTGCCCCGTTTTGTTACGATTTCTACGTCTTCAAAATCAATGCAGGGGAACTTTCTGCGAATTGTATCGGCAATTTTTTCACTGATGATGGCGTCTGTTCCCCCATGATACCAAACGAAGTCGGCGATATTTGACAGTTTCCCATCAAATGCAGCTTTTGGTTTTTTTGTCTCTTTCTTGAGACCTGATGATACTGTTGCGGTTTTTTCGATTTCCACTACGTGTGTGAAATCAGACTCAACTGGTTCACGCATCTCCCAAAGCGGAGCTTCTCCGCTAATCCTTGTCATAACTCAACCCCTTTGCACCAACATAAGTTACTTTCAGATCACGAATGAAGCTTTTGCCAATTTGTTTCTCCGGGGTGCCTCATAATTGTTGTGCCTATGTCGGAATCAATCCAATTCTTCAAAGAAGGGTCGAAATCCAAAATTTCATTTATACTCCAAACTGAAGCCTTACTCTCATCTTCCGCTTTGTATTTTCCGCAGGAAAATTGCCAGCCGCTATCTTCGGATGCAATCTTTTCAGATCTTGACCCTCGACAGATCTGAACTCCATCTTGATCAATATGTTGGCAGACAATTACAGCAAGTGACCCTTCAATTTTCCTCATGGAATTCGGTTCGATTTTTGGAGATTCTCTAGACTCGGCACCAATCTCTGCCAATCCAATGCAATCGAGTGACAACTCCTACGCAAAGGCGGCGGCCATCAGGCGCTTGGTGTAGTCCTCGCGCGGGTTTTCCAGGATTTCGTCGGGGGTGCCCTGCTCCACTAGGTGGCCATCCTTCATCACCATGATGTGGTCGGCCATGGCGCGGACCACGGCGAGATCGTGGCTGATGAAGAGGTAGGACAGGTTATTCCTGATCTGCAGGTCGCGCAGGAGCTCGATGATCTGGCCCTGCACCTGGCGGTCGAGGGCCGAGGTGGGTTCATCCAAGACGATGAGCCTGGGCTTCAGGATAATGGCCCGAGCGATGGCGATGCGCTGGCGCTGGCCGCCGGAAAATTCATGGGGGTAGCGGTTGCGCAGTTTTGGATCGAGCTGCACTTCCTGCAGGGCCTGCACCGCCCGGGCATCACGCTCCCGTGCGGTAATGGAGGGCTCATGCACCAGCAGGCCTTCAGTCACGATCTGGCCAGCTGTCATGCGCGGCGACAGGGAGCCAAAAGGATCCTGCAGCACAATCTGGATCTGCTTGCGGAGCGGGCGCATCTCTTCCTTGCCCAGCTTGGCAATGTTCCGGCCCTCGAAGGTGATGGCCCCCTCGCTGGGCAGGAGGCGCAGCAGGGCGCGGGCAAGGGTGGATTTTCCGGAACCGGATTCGCCCACGATGCCGATGGTTTGCCCCTGCTTCAGGACAACGGAGACGCGGTCAACGGCCTTGAGCAGCAGGGGCGGGCCGGCAAGAAATCCACCGCCGATCTCGAAGGTCACGGAGACATTGGTGCCATCGAGGATTTTCGGCGCCTTGGCGGCGGGAGGGGCCTTGCGGCCGGACGGCTCCGCATCAATCAGCGCCTTGGTGTAGGGATGGCTGGGATGCTTCAAAACCTTCTTCAGCTCACCCTCCTCCACCACTTCGCCATAACGCATCACCATGATGCGGTCAGCGATGAGGCGCAGGATATTGAGGTTATGGGTGATGAAGATCATGCTCATGCCGAGACGAAGCTGCAGGCCAACCATGAGCTCTAGAATTTCGAGCTGGATGGTGACGTCAAGCGCGGTCGTCGGCTCGTCGGCGATGAGGAGATCGGGGCCGTTGGCAAGGGCCATGGCGATCATCACCCGCTGGCGCTGGCCGCCAGACATTTCATGGGGGTAGGACTCCATGCGCCGCTTGGGCTCCGGAATCTTGACGAGGTTCAGCATTTCGATGGCGTGGGCCGTTGCCGCATCCCGGCCGATTTTCTGGTGCTGCATGATAGGTTCGATGAGCTGGTTGCCGATGGTATAGAGCGGATCAAGCGAAGTCATGGGCTCCTGGAAGATCATCGCAATCTTGCGCCCGCGAATGGTGTTAAGCTCCTGCTTGGGCAGGCCGATGAGATTTGTGCCCCGGTAATTCGCCTCGCCGGAGATGGTGCCGTTGGAGGCGAGCAATCCCATAGTGCCCATCATCAACTGGCTTTTGCCGGAGCCCGATTCGCCCACGATGGCGACGGTCTCGCCGGCCTTCACATCAAGGTTCACGCCTTTGACGGCCTCGACAATGCCATCGAGAGTTCTGAAGTTTACCCGGATGTCCTTGAGAGTGAGGATGCTTTCCTTCATGTCAGCGGTCCTTCGGGTCAAGGGCGTCACGCAGGCCATCGCCGATGAAATTCAGGGCGAAGAGCGTGGTGGTGAGGAAGAAGGAGGGAATGGCGATCAGCCAGTTGGCCGACGGCATGTTCTTGGCGCCTTGCGAAATCATCACGCCCCAGCTCGACATGGGCTCCTGCACGCCGAGGCCGAGATAGGACAGGAAGCTTTCGAGGATGATGACCTGGGGCACCAGCAGCGTCATGTAGATCACCACCGGCCCCAGGAGGTTCGGCACGATGTGGCGGATCAGGATGCCCCAGTGGTTCACGCCGAGCGCCTCGGCGGCCTGGACATATTCCTGGCGCTTGATGGAGAGCGCCTGGCCGCGCACGATGCGGGCCATGTCGAGCCAGAGCACGGCGCCTACAGCCAGAAACATCAGCACGAAATTGCGGCCGAAGAAAACCACCAGCATGATGACGAAGAAAATGAAGGGCAGCGCATAGAGGACATCCACAATCCGCATCATGACCTCATCGGTCTTGCCGCCGGTAAATCCGGCGGTGGCGCCGTAGAGGACGCCGATCACCACGGCCACAAGGCCGGCAAGAAGGCCGATTGCCAGCGAAACCCGCCCGGCCATCAGGGTGCGGGTGAGCATGTCTCGGCCGGAATTATCGG
>CADECN010000103.1 GCA_902825785.1 uncultured Hyphomicrobium sp.
GAACGCGTTCGCGGGTGACTCCGACCTGCCGTTCGATCTGGGGGATTTCGGTTTGGTCTTCTTGGCGGGATGGCGGACGGGCTTTCGGGCAGTTCTCGGCATGTGGAGCACCTCTTGCGCCAGATATACGCGGCGGAGCGGCTCGAGTTTTGAAATTTGTCGTGAGGGCACAAAAAAAATCGAAGGGCCGGTGGGGAGCCGGCCCTTCGGGAGACATGGCATTTCAGGTCTTGTCCGCCTGGCTGGGGGGCCATGGCGGGGGGGACAATCAGGAGAGTTGCCCGACGGCTGATCCCTAGAACTTGGCCCCGGGGGGCTGGGGGGCTGTCATCCAGAGCCGGATCGCAAGAACAACCTCAGGCAACGGTTATTTATATGACGAGCCAATGCGGCCGTTTATGGCCGCCCTATGGTCGGGATTTTGTCGAGCGCGGGGTAATTCGGTGCAGGCTCAAACGCGGGAACTACATGCTTCGACACCGCAACTGCTACTTGCAATCGCTCGGCGTTGGCGCAAATCTGTCATAGAAGCGAAGGGAGGCGCCATTGAGCGACATCGACCCGATAGCCTTCCGCCCGCGCCACGCGGGCAACTGCGATGCACCTGCTGCGCCAAGCAGTTCAGATGCCGTTTCACAAACCAGTTTCAATCGCCACGAACTCACCACCATTCTCGATCTCTACGGCCGCAAGGTCGCGTCCGGCGCATGGCGCGACTACTCGATTGATCTGCTGCGAGAGAAAGCGGTTTTCTCAGTTTTCCGTAGGGCGAGCGAATTCCCCCTCTACAGTATCATCAAGGATCCGCGCCAGGCACGGCGGCAGGGTGCCTATAGCGTCGTGGCGGCCGGCGGCCTCATCATGAAGCGCGGGCATGATCTGAAGCGCGTGCTCGGGGTGCTTGAAGACCGGCTCGATCTCGTTACGCGCTAGAAAACAAAAAGCCCCGGTTTCCCGGGGCTTTCGCTTTGGTGCCGTTGGCCACCGATCATTCGCTGTTGGCAATACCCAGCAGGTTCAGGATGTGCACGAACAGGGTCACGAAGCTGCCGTACAGCATGAACGCGCCGAAGATCGACGAGCGCTTGAGAGCCTGCTCACCGCCGTAAGCCGCGTTCTCAACATACATGCTCTTGATCAGCTGGGTTTCGAATGCCGTGACGGCCGCGAACAGCAGAACCACGATCGTCGAGATGACGAAGCTGACGGTCTTGCTGGTGCCCGGGTCGGTGATGAAGAAGAAGCTCACCAGCATAGCGATGATCAAACCAATCGAGGCCATCGACAGGAAGCCGCTCCAGCCAGTCATGTCCTTCTTGGTCGTGTAGCCGATGAGGCTCATGGCGGCGAAGGTTGCGGCCGCGATGAAGAATGCCTGACCGACAAGGCCGACGTGGCCGGTCGAGATGAACATCGCGACCATCGGCGCGATGAGCGCGCCCCAGAGTGCGCAGTAGAGCCAGTAGGCACCGTGCGCGACAACGTCGCTACCGGAGTAGAAAAGCTTCGGCGCAAAGAAGCCGAGGCCGAGGATCGCTGCAAACAAAACCCATTTCATCGGGCCGAGCGCGATGGCCGCCATGACTTCCGGATTGGCGATCAGAAGCATCACGACCGCGGCCGTGCCCGCAATGCCGAGCGCCATATAGTTGTAGGTTCCGAGCATGAATGAGCGCAGACCCTCATCGATCGCGCCCGCACTGCGTGATCCGCCGAGCGAGCCTGTCGGTCGGGTATAGACTTCAGCCATGTTCTCCAAATCCCTTGGTTAAGTCGGAACAAATCACAGGTCCTACGCCGCAATATGAGGGGGCGCGTTGCTCAGTTCAAGGGTCGATGCCCTTGCTATCGCAATGATTTGACCTACTCGGATCGCAAGTACGGCACCGACGGCGCTCTTAACACTGTCCACGTACCAAGACCGCCAAACAGTGCAATCAGACCCGCGGCAACGGCGAGTGTTTGTAGAACGGCGTTCAGTGAAAACACGAAGTCCAATTCCATCAATTGCGTAACAGCGATCCAGGCGACAAACGTGCCGATGATGATCGCCACCAGCGCGGCGATGAGCGCCAGCAGCGCGTATTCGATGGCGTGAGCGGCAAGTACCTGACGACGGCGCGCTCCGATCGTCTTCAGGATGACGGCTTCCAGAATGCGCCGCCGCTGGGCTGTCGCCAATGCACCGGCAAGCACAAGCGCGCCGGCCAGCAGCGTCACGCTGCCGGCGACCTGCACCGCCGTCATCACCTTGGAGAAGACCTTGTTGAATTGGTCAATCGCGTCTCGAACCCGGATCGCACTCACCGAGGGGAAGGATTTGCCCAAATCACGCGCGAGCTCCGCCTCCTTGGCGCGGTCGGTGCCGTGAGGTAGCCGAACCGTGGCGAGAAGGTTGTGAGGCGCGGATTGCAGCGTATTGGGCGAGAAAACCATCACGAAATTGATGGCGAGGCTTTCCCACTTCACCTCGCGGAGGTTCGAGATCGTCGCTTCAATATTGCGCCCAAGCACGTTGACGGTGACCTTGTCGCCAAGGCCGACGCCGAGTTTTTTCGCAAGTTCGGCCTCGAACGACACGAGCGGAGGGCCGTCGTAACCCGCAGGCCACCATGTGCCGGCGACGACCTTCGACCCTTCGGGCACTTTGTCGGTGTAGCTCAAGCCGCGGTCGCCATTCAGAACCCATTGCGCATCCGGCGGCGCTTTCAATTCCTCGACAGGCGTGTCCTTCAACTTCACGAGGCGGCCGCGCAGCATCGGCGCCTCGCTCATGGTTGCACCCGGCACAAGCGACTGGACGCGCGCCTGCATGGCCTGCAGGTCCTGCTTAGGAAGGTCTAGCAGAAAATAGTCGGGTGATTGGTCAGGCAGGCGTCCCTTCAACTCGGCCACGAGCGAGGCGTTGGCGAGCGCGACGGCGACCAGCATCGAAAGACCGGTGCCGAGCGAAAGCACAACGGAGCGCGTCAAGCCGTCGGGTGCGCCGATGTTTCGGATGGCGAGAGCAAGCGGCGGGCTGCTCGATCTGGGCACTTTGCGCGCGACACGCGTGACCAGCGCGCCGAGCCAGCCGAACACCGCCAGCGTCAGCACAAGACCGCCTGCGACGTAGAACGCGATGTAGCGCGGCTCGGACGTGTAGAGAGCCATAGCGAGGAGTGCGGCGACGAGCAGACCCGAGAGCGCGATAATCGAGCGGCGCGGCCGGCCGCCCACACCGGCAATCGAATCTCGGAACAGGACGCTGGCGCGTACGTTCTCGACCCGGCCGAGTGGCCACAACGTAAACAGCAGCGCGACCAGCGCGCCATAGATACCCGCGACGGCAAGACTGCGCGGCGACACGTTAAAATCGGTGCGAACGGGAAGAATGTCGCCATAGAAGCTGTCGATCAATGCCGGCACGGCGACGCCGAACGCCAAGCCGATCGCAATTCCGACCGCGCTCATCGCGAGAATCTGAACCAGAAATATGCCGATCACTTGCACGCCGGTGGCGCCGACGCTGCGCAACGTCGCTATCACCTTCACGCGCTTGTCAACGAAGGTCGCCACCGCATTCGCGATGCCAACACCGCCAACGAGCAGCGATGCAAGCCCGATCAAAATCAGGAACTGGCGCAGCCGGTCGAGCGTGCGCGTTATTTGAGGCGAGGGATCGTGGCGATCAACGCTGGAGAAGCCCGCTTGCGGCAGGCGCTTCGCAAAATCAAGTCGGGCCTGCTGCAATGCCTCGCGCGTCGCGGGCGCGTCGGGCGGCAACTTGACGGCATAGCGCCAACGAATGAGCGTACCGGGCTTCACAAGTCCGGTGGCCTGGAGCGTGTCCAACGACACGAAAACGCGTGGACCATAGGTCAAGCGATCCGCGACCGCGTCGGGTTCGGAATTGAGGATGGCGCGCACGACGATGTCGGATTCGCCAATGCGAACGCTCTCACCGGTCTTAATGCCAAGCCGTTCCAGAAGCATGGGATCGACGACGGCGCCGTTGCCAGCGACGGCAGAAGCGAAATCCATGCCGCCTTCGACCTCTATCGTTCCCGCCATGGGGTAGGCGGCGTCCACCGCCTTTAATTCCGCAAGCGCCTGGTCGGAGCCGTCGGAGCGGCGCGCCATCGTGCGCATGGTCGCCGTTTCGCTGACGCGCCCAAGCTCGCGAAATGCCGCCAATTCGTTGGTGTTTGCGCGCGTGTGCATGCGCGCGAAGGTCATGTCGCCGCCCAGGATCGCTTCGCCCTGACGCGCGAAACCGGCACGCAACGCGTCGGCCAATGCGCCGACCGCCGCAATCACCATCACGCCGAGCGCAAGACAGGCGATAAAAACCTGAAAGCCCTTGAGACCGCCGCGCAGTTCACGCGTGCCGATGCGGAATATCGTCAGCCAACCCGCCGGCCGGCCATCCGCCGCATCGCGCGGTAAGGCATGGACCGTCATGGCGATACCGAGCGAACGGCGGTCTTGGTCGGCTCATCGGCTACGATGTTGCCGTCGGCCATGCGGATCACGCGATCGGTCATGGCGGCGAGCCGCTCGTCGTGGGTGACAAGCACGAGCGTTGCACGCATCCGGCTGCGCAGGCCGAACAGCAAATCCACGATCTGCCGCCCCGTCTTGCCGTCGAGATTGCCGGTCGGCTCGTCGGCCAGGATGAGACCGGGCCTCCGGCTTAAAGCCCGGGCGATGGCGACGCGCTGCTGCTCGCCGCCAGAAAGCTCCGCGGGGAAATGGTCGACGCGCTGTTCGAGGCCGACTTCTCCCAACAGCTCCCGACTGCGCTCGAACGGGTCGCGCTCGCCGGCAAGTTCCATTGGCAGCGCGACGTTCTCAAGCGCGGTCATGGTGGGAACGAGGTGAAACGATTGGAACACAATGCCGATTTCGCGACCGCGGAAGACGGCAAGCTCGTCCTCGGACTGGGTGCCGAGCGGCCTGCCGCGAACCGAGACGAGCCCGCTTGAGGCGCGCTCAAGGCCCGCCATGACCATCAATAGCGAGGTCTTGCCCGAACCCGACGGACCGACGATCGCCGCGGATTGCCCCTGCGGGACGTTCAAAGATACGCCGCGCAGGATGTGCACGGGCCCAGCGCGGCTCGTCAGCGTAAGGTGAACGTTATCAAGGTGAATGACGGGCTCGGTCACGTGCGGCCTTTCGTGGTCCGGATTTCAAATAGAGCGAGGGGTTGTGCGGCTGGCAGCGACAATCTACGTCACTGTCACCGATTTGAGTGCTGGTTGAGGCCTAATCATGATGGCGCGTTGGAAGCCAAGACATTTCCCCCTCCTTGCTGGCTCCTTTGCCGGCTTTGCAACACTGCTGTTCATGACCTTTGCCCCTTCACTGCGCGCAGCAACGGAGAACGCCCCGATCAAAATCGTGGCATTCGGAGACAGTCTGACCGCCGGATACATGCTGAAACCCTCGGAAGCCTTCCCGGCCCAGCTTCAGATGGCGTTGCAGGCCAAGGGACACAAGGTGGAGGTCGTGAATGCCGGAGTTTCAGGCGATACGACCGCCGCAGGGCTCGAACGGCTGGAGTGGACACTGCAATCGGGCGCCGACGCCGTGATTTTGGAGCTGGGTGCCAACGACGCACTGCGCGGCGTGCAGCCGCGAACGGCCTACAACAACCTCGACCGCATGCTAAAGATCATCAAAGACAAGGGCGCCGACGTACTCATCGCGGGCATGCAAGCGCCCGGCAACTGGGGTCCGGAGTATGCGGCCGAGTTCAATACGATGTATCAACAGCTCGCCAATATGCATGACGCGGCGCTTTATCCGTTCTTCCTGGAAGGCGTCGCGGTGTGGAAGGATGACGGACTAGATACACGCTACATTCAAGAGGACGGGCTGCATCCGACAGCCGCGGGCGTTGCGGAAATCGTCAAGCGCATCCTGCCTGATGTCGAGACCCTGATTGCACGTGTCAACGCGCGCAAGACCGAGGCGCCAAAAAACTAGGCAGTATGATGCCGCGACTGTTCACGGCAATCGAGCTTCCTGTCGAAATCCGCGACGAGCTTCACAGGCTGCATCTGCCGTTGCCGGGAGCGCGCTGGATCGCGCGTGAGAACTATCACATCACGCTGCGCTTCGTCGGCGATGTCGATGTCGCGTCCGCGCGCGAGTTCACGCAGAACCTAGCGCAGATCGAGCCCGATGGTTTCGAAATCACGCTGAAAGGCGTCGGCGCTTTCGGTGGCGACGATCCGCATTCGGTTTGGGCAGGCGTCGAGCTTTCGCCGCAACTGGAAGCCCTGGCGCGCGCGCACGAGAAAGCGGCGCGGGCCGCAGGACTGCCGCAGGAAAAGCGACCATTCAAGCCGCATGTAACGCTTGCGCGCCTTAAACATTCCAACGCGGAAGCCGTGGCCCGTTATCTTACGCGTTACGGCGGATTTCGGGCCGAGCCGTTTTTCGTGGCGCGGACTGTCCTGATGTCGTCGCGGCCGAGTGTCGGCGGCGGACCTTATGCGATCGAAGACACGTTTCCGATGCGCGGCATGGATTTTGGCAGCGACGACGAATTGCAGGTCTGGTAGCGCGATGTCACCGCGTCACGGCCTGCCAGCCGCCTGAGGCGAGGCGGCTGGCGCGAGGGACAAGGCGGATCTTAAACTTGGCTGCGCGCGCGTGGGTTGGTTTCATAGAAGGTTCGCGGACGGGCGGCCCACGCGGTACAGTCGCCTCAGCGGTCGCGATCGGTGACGCCGGCTGCAGCCGCTTGTCGCTCCGATCGCTCAACAACCGCGCGACGTTATTTTTCGCGACTTCGATGGCTGCCACTTGCTCATAGCCACGGTGGCGCGCGGCTGCCTGCAACGACCACGGCGGCGGTTTGCAGCCGCAGCCCGGCTGGATCGCCTTTCGATAAGCAAATGCGTTCGGCGTATCGGCGTACCGGCGGCCTTCAAGATCGATCATGGTCTGAGGACTGCCGCTTTGGCGCGGCGCGTAGAACAACTTTGCCTGACCGTTGCAGGCAGAGGCGCAGCGTGCGGCATCTTCCGGGAAATTGACGCGCATCGCATTCTGACGAAGCGGGAAGTAGAAGCCGTCGCAAGCACGGACGCAGTAAGTGACATAGGGTGCGGACGGATCGGCCGCCGGTTCGGCGGGCACGTCGGACAGGTCGCCGTCTTCAGCGTCGGTGGTGCGTGGCACCGATCGCGATTCGAAACTGTAGAATTTTTGCGGCGGAATCGTGCGGGTGAGGAACCGGCCTGGCGTATGTCCGGACAATTGGCGAGCGACGACTTGAGCATGCGCCGACACCGTCGCGCACGTCGCGACAATCAACGCCATTCCGGCACACGCCCGTCGCGCCGCAAACATCACGCACGCCTCTTTCCTCCGCATGCCGCGTGACGCGGGGCGAAGTTTGGAACTGATACGTGCGTTTGCGATTTTGGGCGCCGATTAACGCGCTATATCGTCAACACGACCTTACCGGTCGCCTCGCGGCGATCCAGGACAGCGAGGGCTTCGGTAATGCGCTCAAGCGGAAACGTGCCATGAATTCGCGGCGCGAGCTTTCCGACTGCGACCCAGTCCAGTAGGCGGGCCATATTGGCGGCATGGGCGCGCGTAGCGCGACGCACGCTTTCGCCCCAGAACACACCCAGCATCGCCGTGCCTTTGACGAGTAGAAGATTGATCGGGATGCGCGGTATCTCGCCCGATGCAAAACCGACGACGAGATAGCGCCCTTGCCAGGTGAGCGCGCGCACGAGCGGCTCGGCTGCCTCGCCACCAATACAATCGTAAATCACGTCGGCGCCGTTACCGCCGGTGAGCGCACGCACGGATTGCTTCAGGTCAGAGCCCGGAAACAAAATCGTTTCATCAGCGCCACTATGTTTCGCGATCTGCAATTTTTCAGGCGATGAGGCAACCGCGATGACGCGCGCGCCCATCAGCTTTGCGACTTCGACCGCCGCCTGGCCCGCGCCACCTGCCGCGCCGGTGACGACGACCGTTTCACCGGATTCGAGTTGCGCGCGATCGTTAAGGCCGTGCAGGGCGGTGCCGTAGGTAACGGACAAGCCGGCCGCTATGGTGTCCGAGACACTGTCGGGTATGGTTACCAGATCGCTCGCCCTAACCGCGACCTTCTCGCGCGCGCCGCCGTAGTTCACGTAGGCCATGACGCGCGTGCCGGGCGACAAACCTGCCCCCGCCGTCTCAACGACGCCCGCGATTTCAGCGCCGGGAGAAAACGGCAGGTCCGGCTTGTGCTGGTACTTGCCGCGCGTGATGAGCGTGTCCGCGAAGTTGAGGCCGACCGCCTTGACGCGCACGATGACCTCGTCCGGCCGCGGTTGCGGCTCGGGGATGTCGGCCAGTTCCAGCGCCGAAGGACCATCGAGGCTCTTGCATAGAGCCGCCCTCATATGACACCTCCCGTTGGCGCGAAGCCGGCACCCGTCACAATCCGCCGGTCAGCAAAATGCAGGACGCTCAAGAGCACGGCCGAATGACGAGAACAAGCAGCAATTGGCCACCCACCGCCAAGGGATATTTCGCGATCGGTGCCGAGCGCATGTCGAAATCGCTGAACCTGGGCAACCTGATGCGCTCCGCGCATGCTTTCGGGGCAAGTTTCACGTTTACCGTCGGTGCAACATATCGGGCTTTAGAGGCGCACGCCGACACGTCGAAAACGCAGCTTCACCTTCCGCACTACAATTGGGCGACGCTGAACGACATCGCCCTGCCGGGGGGGTGCAAGCTGGTGGGCATTGAATTGCTCGATGAAGCCATCGATTTGCCGAGCTTTCGCCATCCGCTGCGCGCGGCTTACGTTTTGGGGCCGGAACTCGGCTCTCTGTCGCCGCAACTGCTCGAGCGATGCGACTATGTGGTCAAGATACCGACGAGCTTTTGCGTCAATGTAGCGATGGCGGGGGCCATCGTGATGTACGACCGAGTGAAGTCGCTTGCGCGATTTGCAGATCGGCCGGTCAGCGAAGGGGGAAAGTGAATGATCGACGTGCGCGTCCTGCTGATGGCCGGCGCCGGACTGGCGTTCGCGGCCGTGCCGGCGGCGACGCAAGAAATGACGACAGCGGGAACCTTCGGCGACTGGTCTCTTCTGACCGACAGCGCGACCCCGCCCGAGTTCTGCTTCATTACGAGCGAGCCGAAATCGACGACTCCCAAGGGTGCGTCGCGCCAGCCGCCGCGGGCCTACGTCTCGGCCTGGCGGAAGGACGGCGTGAAGGGCGAGGTAAGCTTTCGCATGGGCTTTCCGGTGAAGAGGTCCGGTGAGGGGATGGCGACAGTGGCGCCTACCGGGTTCAAGCTGTTCGGTGCCGGCGACAAGGCCTTCGTCAGCGATGCGACGCAGGAACTGAAACTCGTCGAAGCGATGAGAAAAGGCGATGAATTGACGATCGAGATTACGTCGGAGCGCGGCACCGTCGTCACCGATACGTACTCGCTAACCGGCGTCGGTCAGGCGCTGCAGAAGCTGAAGGAAACGTGCTTCTAACACGGCGGCATTATGCACCGCGCGTGCGCAAATGCAGATAGAGCGCGCCTTCGCCGCCGTGGGCTATGGCGGCGGTCGCGTAGCTGACGACGTAGGGGCGCAGATCGGGTTCGTCGAGCCAGCGCGGTACGTTGCGCTTCAGAATTCCGCGTTCGCGAGAGATCAATTCCTCGCCCGTTGTGGCGGGCTTGCCCTTGCCGGTGATCACCAGTACCCAGCGCTGGCCTTTGCCGATACAGCGCAGAATGAATGCTCTTAGCGCCGCGTGCGCCTCATCTTGGCGCATTCCGTGAAGGTCGATGCGGGCTTCTATGGCAACCGCGCCGCGTCGGATCTTGCGCACCTTGCTGCGATCGAAATCTGAAATCGGCGGCGGGGGCGCGGGCTTTGCGATAGGCACTGGCGCCGTTTTTTGCGCGCTATGCTTTCTGCCGGGCGCGTCGCTGTTCGACGTCGTTTTCGGGCGCGGCGAAGCACTGGCGGCGGTGGACAAGCGCTCAAGGGCGGGGTGAACACGGGGCTTGCCGCGCTTGAGCGGCTCAAGCGAACGCGCGGTGTGCTGCCAGACGCTTTCGTCGTCATCGGGCGGCGGGTTGCCGCCGCCTTTGCCGGTGGGTTTCTTCACGGTATGCCACCCGCCGGCAGAAAGACGAAAAAACGACCCGCATGCTTGGTGCTGCCTGCCAGGCGGCCGGCTGCGTCGCCCGAGCCATAGTAGAGATCGCCGCGCTCGGGCCCCTTAATAGCGGAGCCGACGTCGTGTGCGATCATGAGCCTGTTGAAGCCACCCGACTTTGCCACCGTATCGAGCGTGGGTGAGGACACGAATACTGGCAGACCCAGCGCGTGAAAGGCCGTGTCGACAGCGAGGCTGCGGCCCGGTTGCAGCGGAATGTGCATCGACCCCATCGCCGCTTGCGCTTCCGCGCCTTCAAGTTCTCGAAAGAACACGAAGGATTTGTTGTGCCACATGGCCGTCATCCCGCGCCTCCGATCGGCGCGCAGCCATGCCTTCAGAGATTTGAGCGTGACGTTCTCGGGCGCGATTTCACCCTGGTCGATCAGGACGCGGCCAACGGACGTGTAAGGATAGCCGTTCTTGCCATCGTAGGTGATGCGGACCTTCTCGCCGTCCTTAAACTCGACCCGGCCCGACCCCTGGACATGCATGAAGAAGACGTCGACGGGGTCACGGAAGTACATCAACTCGAGCCTCTGGCCGTCGAGTCCGCCTTGTTCAATTTCGGCGCGGGTCAAATGCGGAACGAGGCCAGCATCAGTGCGGCGCATGTGGGTG
>CADECN010000104.1 GCA_902825785.1 uncultured Hyphomicrobium sp.
CGGCCGACTTGGGAAAGTCTTCCGGGCGTTTGATCAGCATGTCCTCAAGCAGCACAGGATCGCAAACATAGCCAACGCGCGCTCCCGGAAGGGAAAGGACGGTCAAACCGTCTACGTATGCTGAGGCCGGAACCGCGCAGACCGGATTGCTGACCATTGCGCGAAGGAAGCCGATCAAGCTTGTGGCGCGCCCGTCCGACACGATCGCCGGCGGCTTATAGAGCGGTCTGTTAGCCGGACCGACCACGACGTCCTCACAGGAGACTGTGGCTCGCGCCTCCAAGACGCATGCGCCCATACTATCAGATATGACGGCAGGTGTTACCCGAAAGGCGATGGAACCTTCCTCATCGCGCCGCGAGTATCGTCGCCTGTTCGGCGCTCCACCGGCGACTGATATCAAGCGGTTGAGAACGGCGGCGGTCAACTTGGAAGAAGTGTAGCGAAGGCTGACATTTTCCGTGCCTCCATCCCGCGTCTGCTATCGTCGGGTCAGAAGGTAGAGGTGGGAGACATAGGGCATCGTGATTTCGCTCGCGCCGCCAAGACCATTGGCGTCGAGAATTGCGTCTATCCTGGTGCGCAAGCTCTGCTTCTCGATTTCGGGTCGTCCGGCAATGAAACTCGTGGACAGCACGCGCGCATAAACGCCGTCGCGGGTCATTTTGTGAGGATGAAACTCGGTCAACTCCCCATCGAAGATGAAACGCCGATCGCGCAAGATCCATTGCCAGCGAAGTGTGCAATAGCGGGGCGTATCCCCCTCATAATGGTCGACCAACCGAGAGAGGGCGCCGACCCACGCGACGCGGTCGTCGCGAATGTTCCAGAGCAACGCCAGCGTTCCACCAGGGCGCAGTATTCTCGCAATCTCCGCTACTGAAGTTTCGTCGTCGAACCAGTGGAAGGCTTGTGCGCAGATCACAACATCGGCCGAGCCGTCGGCCAATCCTGTGTCGGATGCGGTGCGGTTGAGCACGCGAACGTTCGGCTCCTTGGCGAGCTTCGCGGCCATATCGGCAACGGGCTCGACGGCGACCAAAGTGGCGCCGCTCGCGAGATGCGGTTGCAACATGCGTGTGAACTTGCCGGTACCGGCGCCCAGTTCCACGACCACCGCCGCAGCAGGCAGAGGTAGCCTCGAAATGAACGCGGCGGGATAGCCTGGCCGGCCTGTTTCGTAACTGTCGACAGCCTGACTGTAGCTCTTCGCAGCTTCGTTGAAGGTCATCGTGCGTTTTCCAGACGAACGTGTTTGCAATCCGCATTATGCACGCCGGCCCACGTAGCACACTGGAAGAATGTGCAACGCGGACGACGCCACGGAAGCCGTCGGATGGATCGTTTAGCTTGCCAGGGCGAGTGCAATGGCGTCGGCTCCCGCGGGGTATCTGAGCTTCTCAGACAGGTCGTTGGCCGCCTGCCACACGACTTGCGCCACATCGCGCTCGGTCGTAACCGCGCGTTGCTTGCCGAATGATGAAAGGATCGATCCGGCGTATGACGCATATGCCTCTGGGATCATTGTCGCGATGGGCGCTTGCACGTTCTGAGTGAAGCGGGTTGATGGCCCGTAACCCGGTTCGACCAGCTTTACGCGGATGCCGAAACCACTCAGTTCATGTGCGAGTGAGCCGGTGAAACCTTCGACGGCTGCCTTGCTCGCTGTGTAGGCTGCGACAAGCGGCATCGGGGCCAGCGTCGCGCTCGACGTCACATTCACAATTGTGCCGGACCGACGCTCGCGGAATTGCGGTATGACCGCCTGCGTCATCGCGATGACGCCGAACGTGTTGGTTTCGAAAAGGCTGCGTACAACCGACATCGGCGTCGCCTCGAAGGCGCCAAACATGCCGATGCCGGCGTTGTTCACGAGTACGTCGATCGGACCGCTGGCTGCAATGGCGGCGTGAATGCTTTGAGGGCTGGTGACATCAAGCGCCAGCACGCGCAGCCTGTCGGCTGATGCCAGGATGCCATCGTTTGGCCGGCGCATCGTAGCGATCACGTTCCAGCCGCGTGCGTGGAAGTGGCGCGCTGTCTCCAGCCCATAACCCGAAGAGCATCCGGTGATCAGTATCGTTTTCATAATCGTCCTCCTATTTGAACGGAGTGGACGATAGGCAGCGATGTCAGGACTATCTGCAATTGATCGTCCAGTTTTCGTTTGTTATCGTCCTGAAATGGTCGATCCTGTTTCGGAAGTCATGGCGTTACTGCGGCCTCGTGCCGTGTTCTCCAAGGTCATCAGCGGTGCCGGCCGTTGGGCGGTCCGTTATTCCGAGTTTGGTCAAGCGAGTTTCTGCAGCGTGCTCGACGGCAGTTGCCGTCTTGCCGTCGACGGTCAGGAGCCGCTGATGTTGGCCAAGGGCGATTTTCTGCTCCTACCAAAAACACCGGGTTTCACCATGTCGGGATTAGAGCCCGCGCCGGTGAAGCACATCGACCCAAAAGTGTCGTTGGCGCCGACGCATGAGGTGCGGCATGGCTCACCCGACGGTGATGCGGACGTGCGGCTGCTCGGCGGCTCATTTATTTTCGACGATAGAAACTCCGATCTGCTCGTAGCGCTACTGCCGGCGATTGTGCATGTGCGGGGAGCGCGAAAGCTCTCGACTCTCGTTCAACTCGTCCGCGACGAGGCAGGTGCCGAAAGACCGGGCCGCGATCTCGTCCTGGAACGCTTGGTCGAGGTGATGCTGATCGAAGCCCTTCGGACGCTGCAGGGCGAAGCAGCGCCAGCTGGGCTTTTGCGCGGGTTGGGTGACGCGCGGCTCGCGATTGCAATTCGCGAGATACATGCCGATCCCGCACGCACGTGGACCGTCAACGAACTTGCCAAGAAGGCAGCGCTCTCGCGCTCGGTGTTTTTCGACCGCTTTACTGGTGCGGTCGGCGTGCCGCCGATGGAATATCTTCTTGGTTGGCGCATGGCTCTTGCCAAAGATCTCTTGCGCCAGCAGATCAGTCTTGCCGAGGTTGCCGAGCGTGTCGGTTACAGTTCCGCGAGCACCTTCAGTACAGCATTCAGCCGATATGTCGGACGGCCGCCGGGCCGCTTTGCGCGCGAAAGTGCCGTGCGTAACGGCAGCTCTCCTCAGATGACCAGCCGGCCGTACTCTGCAGCGGCGCGCGGGCGCGCCACTGCGGTTGGAAACTAGCTTTTGAGCCGGGCATTGCAGACGCTGTAGTAGCCGCCACCTGTCTGGATCCACCTCAAGCCGCCATTCGCGTTGCTCGCCTTGTTGGTGCGGTACTGGTCTAGACACGTATGCATGCGGGCCTTGCCGGGCTTTTCATTGGCATAGGTGGTGGCAATCTTGCTTGGGAACACGGCGGAGCTTGCCGGCAACGCCGATGCCGCTGTGGATTTCTTAGCCACCGGTGCAGTGGAGGTGGCTGGAGCGGCAGCAGTCGGCGCGGAGGCAGCTGATGACGCAGATCCGCATTCGCTTTTTCTGAAATCGTTCCAGCTCTTGCCGGCGAGTGTACCGCCGGCTTTCGCAGCTTTGTATTGGGCGCTGCACTCTTTCATCGACATCGCGCTCGCGGGCACTGCGGAGCACGTCGCTGCGGCGGCGACCAGGGCCAGGGTTGCGAATGCAGGTACCGAAACTCTCATGGCACGCGTCCTCGGATTGAAGCCGGCAACTCGCCGGCATATCTTCAGTATGCGCCCAACCTCACCGCCTCCTTGCGTCGGCCATACAATTCCGTAAGGTCCGCCGCGTTAGTGGCGTGTTGTGTGCCATGGCATCTGGCGCGCGTTTGGTTGGTCGAGGGAAATTTGCATGGCTGCAAAATCGATTTTGGTCGCGCTGTTGTCGATGTTCATTGCGGGCGCGGCTGTGTCTCCGGGCAAAGCTGCTTCCGCGCGCGAAATCGATGTCGGGGTACAGGCGACCCTGGATAAATTTTTCCACCACGTGCGCGGCGGGCACGACCTCGCAAACAAGGCGGTCGGCATTCTTGTCTTTCCGTCCGTTGTGAAGGCGGGTCTTGGATTCGGCGGCGAATATGGCGAGGGCGCGCTTCTGGTTAACGGCGCGACGGCTGGCTACTACAACACCGTTGCTGCTTCGGTCGGTTTCCAGCTCGGCGTTCAGGAGAGGTCCGTCATTATCATGTTCATGACGGAGTCGGCGCTATCTCAGTTTCGCAAGACGGCCGGTTGGAAAGTGGGTGTGGACGGCTCTGTCGCGATAATCACCGTCGGAATTGGCGGTTCGGTGGACACTAACAAGATCACAAGTCCGGTGGTGGGCTTTATCCTCGATCCCAAGGGGCTGATGTATAACCTGACCCTTGAGGGGTCGAAAATTTCGAAAATTTCGCGCTGATATCGTCATGGCCGCTAGCTTCGCGGCACGCTGCCGCGTGGCGTTGGCAGTCGCGTGGGATTTTGGCTAGAACGGCCTGGCAAATTCGCAGCAGCACACAATCATACATTCAGGGAAAAACTGGCCGCATGAAGCTCGTTCGGTTTGGCGCACGCGGCGCCGAAAAGCCCGGTATTGTCGATGCGCAAGGCCGCATCCGGGATATCTCTGCCCATGTCCCGGATTTTTCCGGAACCCATCTCGCGCCGGAAAGCCTGGAGAAACTGCGCGCTGTCGATGTCGGGTCGCTGCCTATTGCTCCGGAAGGCGTTCGCCTCGGCCCTCCCGTTAGCGGAACGCGTAACTTCATTGCGATCGGGCTTAACTACGCCGATCACGCCAAGGAGACGGGCCAGGAAATTCCGAGTGAGCCGATCCTTTTCAATAAGGCGCCGTCGTGCATCAACGGTCCGAATGACGACGTGATCATCCCGAAAAACTCGCGTCATACGGATTGGGAGTGCGAGATTGCCTTCGTTATCGGCGCGCGCGCGCGCTATGTGGAGGAAGGCGATTGGGCCAAGCACATTGCTGGCTACTGCGTCTGCAATGACGTGTCGGAGCGCACCTTTCAAAGCAAGCGCGGCGGACAGTGGGTAAAGGGCAAGTCGGCAGAAACGTTCGGACCCATCGGGCCGTGGCTGGTCACGCCGGACGAGATCGCGGATGCACAGAATCTCGACATGTCGCTCGATGTCAGCGGTGTGCGCAAACAGACCGGATCGACGTCAACGATGATCTTCAGCATACCGTTTCTTGTGGCCTACATCACCCAATTCATGGTGCTTGAACCGGGCGATATCGTCACGACCGGAACCCCGCCCGGTGTCGGCACGGCGCGCAACCCGCGTGAGTTCGTCAAGCCGGGTGACGTGATGGAGTTATCGATCGAAGGGCTCGGCAAACAACGCCAGAAGGTCGTGGCGTTCGAAGGCTGATTGTCACCGGCCAGACGCAAGGATGATATCGTTGTCGGCGATACCGATGACGATGACGCCGGGAAGCGGTTTAATCGTCAGAAGCATCAGGCTAACGGCGACCGACAACGCTGCGAGAATTGGAATGCCGAGGTAGCGGCGGCGATACATACAAAATACTCCGGTACGCAGCACAATGCTCAAACGCTACCCCGCTGATCTGAGCATTGCCGGAATATGCCTAAGAATTTGACGTTGTCAGCTTAAAAAGAAGGCTTCCTGAGCAAAACGCGCTGGAAGCATTTTTCCCGTTAACCGAGTGCAGTGCACTCAGATGCCGGCATCACCCTCGCCGTCGTCCCGGCGCGGCGCAAACCTCTTGAAATCGAGATGGCTGCCCTTGCCGGCACCGGGCGTGAGGCGGCGCTTGATCTCGTCCCAAGATCTCGGGTTCTCGAGGTTCAGTTCACCTAACCCGTCGCGGACGAACCGCAGCTGGTCTTTGAGCATCTGCTCACCCGGCTGCAGCCCATCGTCGCTTTGAGCGGCGCGCTCAATTTCATCGATGAGATTGTCGATTAGATGCAGCTCCGGCATGAGCATGTAGCAAGAGAAATCGTTGCCGACCGTGTTTTGGGCGGCTTCTACAAGCAAGCGCCGCTGTTCGTCGTCGGCGGTTTTGTTCAACAGACTAGAATACGCCTCGCTAAACTTTCGATCCCAGCTGTGCTCGTAATCGCGCAGCACACGACCCAACAGATCGTTCTTTTTGGCGTGCGCATCGAGCATCTTCCAAGCGCCGATGATGGCATCGCGAGCGCCGTGCGCTGCGAAGCGCTGATCGACGATTTCCGAATCGAGACCGAAAACCGACAGCAATTCGTTGCGGTACTCGACTTTCAGAGACGCCTCTTCGGCGGCCGATAAGCGGGTAAATCGCGGCAATGCGGTCGGCGGTGGCGCGAGTTCACGCGCCTTGTTCGGCGTGAGCGCGGGTGCGGCTTCACGTAGCGCGCCGCCGTCGATAGCGGGACGCTGCTCCACGCCTTCGAACCGCCGACGCTCATATTCGTAGTTTGGCGATTCAGGTGCGGTCGCGCGGATCGTCAACAGCGTTTCGTAGAGAGATGGGCGGATATAGTAGCGGTCATCGATCTTTACGTCGGGCGCGACGGTCTTCAGTGCGGAGCCGGCGTTCATGACGCGACGCACAACGCGGCTGTCGTAGGCGCTTTCGATATCCGAAAGCGTGACCATCGAGGTGAAGCCTTCCGTTTCGCGGATCGGCTCCAGTGTGTGAAGCACGATCTCGGCGTGCTCGCGCGGGTGGGGAGCGAGCGCGGCAGATACAAGCTGATCGAGGCGCGCGCGATCCTTGGCGGTCGCGTCCTTGCGGAAATGTTTGTCGCAGACGACCGACAGGTACTCGCGCAGCTCGCTGCGCACGCGATAGCGCTCGGGGTTGATGCTAATGCTTTCAACCGCGCCAATGTCGGCGCCGGCAGTGAGCACCATTCGCACGCGGTCAGCGGAAGAGCGCTCCATGGCTGAGAGATCGGCCATGGCGGAGAAGCCGTCGAGGTTGGTCGTCGGGCGCAGCGCGTTCAGCGTCAGCCATGCAGTTTCGTGCGGGTGGGGTCCAAGCGCGGCGTTGATGGTCGCTTCCAGTTGCGCGGCCGAGCGCGACTTGTTGGTCGGCACGTCCGAGAGCGGCGAACGCAGCGCATTGGCGCCGAACAAGCCGGACAAAAAGATTAGGCCGTCGAGGCCAATTGCGATCGCGAGCGCCAGATAGGCGAGGTGGTTGCCATCCTGGAAGGCGTTGAGGGTCACGACGAAGCGGTGGGCTTTGTCGTCGCGAGATAGTTCAATGTAGTTGATTTTGGTTCGGAGCTGGTCGGTGTCCTGGCTCGGCAGCGCGCTGTCGGCGAGGCACTTGCGGGCGAACGCGAACAGGTCGTCCGCCGATTTCTGGGCAACAAGCTTGTCGCCGCCGACGCACGTGTTGTTGAACACGACGGTGCCGCGCTCAAGCGCGAACAATGCGCCGGCCTGATCTGCGGTTGCCTTGGGATCACAATCGAAACTGGAAACCAATTGCTTGGTTTCGGGCGTGGATGCCATCGCGTTCGTGATGTCGCTGCATTGGCGCTGGATGCGCGCCAGGCCTTCGATCGTGGGAGCGGCGCGGAATTCAGCCTTGGCCTGCTCGAACGAAGGCAAAATGCGGGATGGGTCGAGCTTCGGCCCGGCGTCCTGCTCGACCGTGTCCTGAGCGAGCTTGATGCGCTGTTCGGCTGTCTCCGCTTCGCCCTGGAACTTGGCGAGGTCACCGTCGATGGTCGCCAATTCGCGGTCTATCGAAGACAGGCGCGATTCAACCGAGACAAGCCGCTTCTGTGCGTCCTTCATGCGTTCTTCAGCAATCTTGGCGGTGTTCTGCAGCAGATTGAGTTCGCCCATGCGCTCGCGCCACACAGGCCCCCGGCCCTCTTTGCCGGTCCCTTCGACCCCCTTGTCCTCGGCCATCGCTTCGACGCGTTTGGCGTCGACGGCCTTCAACTTGGTGTCGTACTCGGCTTTCTTTTCGGCATATTCGGCCGCGAGTGCGGGTCGCTCGCCCGCGATGCGCGCCTTTTCGTCTGTGAGCGTTACCTTGCGGTTGGCGAGGCCCGATTGGCCGGCCTGGGCTGAGGCCATGCGCTCCTGCTGTTCCCGGACGGCGGTGCGGCGCTGCTCGATCTGGTCGTTGACGAAGCGCTCGATCGCACCCTGGGACGCGGCAGCGGCCTTCGCGATGCCGTCAAGCTGTCCTTCGTAGCTGGACCATGCCTGGGTCTGGAACAGCGCGTCGGTCTCTTGCGACTTGCGGGCACCGATCGCATGCTCGATATCCGCGACAATGCCGGCGACCTGGTTCTGGGCGCGCAGTTCCGCGGCACGGACGCGTTCCGATTGCGGGAAGATGGCGGTGAAGAAGCTGTCGAACGAAAAGAAGACGCTCGTTCCCATTGTGGCGAAAAGCATGAGCCACAGCATCGAATTGCGGATTACGATGCGGACGCCCTGGATGTAGGGGCGGACAATGTCGCTTGCGGCGTAAAGGACGAAGAGCGCAACGAGAAGCAGTCCGGCCCCGAACATCAAAAACTTGTCGCCGGTCTTGGACCAGGAGAGATCGTCAACGCTTGCCGAGCGGAGGTCGGCTTCGCCGCTCCATTGCAAGAAAAGTGCGAAACCGACGGCAAACAGCAGCGTGCCTATGATGAGGCCGAGCCACGTTTGCGCGGCCGGGGTGACGAGGTTCGACTGACCGCGATCGGGTCGCGTGTTCATGCCGGTGGCGAAACTTTCGCCGATCAACCAGGCGACGATCAGCAGGATGCCCTGAATGCCGAATGTGACCATGCCGGAAAGCAGCGGCTCGCCGGTGAAATTGTACATTCCTTCCCAGGTGCGCCAACCGGCGGCGGCCGAGAGGACGATACCGGTGGTTCCTAGCAGCGCGAGTTGCCAGTTCGAAAAGATCATCTCCTCGATGACCGACTTCAGGCGCTTGACGAACTTTGTGCGAAGCAGCACGGCCGTTGATATCAGCACCAGCAAAAGCATGGCGAGCGGCTGGGCATGTTGCACCAGGCTGTCGACCAGAAGCTTGACGTCCATTCCCGCGCGACTCCTCTGCGAGTCAAATTAGTCAAGGTAAATAGGGGGCGAATCGCAGGCAACAATGCCTAAATGGGAAAAACAACGGGCCGATTAGGGGCGAAACTGGGACGAAATTGGTGCCAGCAGCGGAAATTGTATTCCTCCCATGCTTAGCAAGGAGCCGTCGTTGGCGCGTGCCCGGCTGAATCCGACCCTTCGGAGATGGCGCGTGCTTGCCGATATTGTTATAGTATCCACATACAGCCTTTCCGCTGCGCCGATAGTGGCGCGCTCCCATTGCCGTGATCCGAGGATCCGAAATGCCGAATACGGGCGAAGACCAGCGCCATAAGGACCGAGTGCGGTCGTCCGTTGATCGCGCCAGTGTCATCTTCGCCGAACGCAATCTTCGCTTCACGGAATTGCGGAGAAAGGTGTTCGAGGAGATCGCGTCGACGCAAGCCAGCGTCGGTGCGTATGAGGTACTGGACCGTTTGGCGCAAAAGGGCACGCGGCTCGCGCCAATCTCGGTTTACCGCGCTCTCGATGCGCTGCTGGAAGCTGGCGTCGTGCATCGGCTCGAAAGCAAGAACGCCTATTTTGCCTGCCGCAGGCTGCATGAGCCACGGACAGGTCGCCGGCCCATATTCCTGAGCTGCGAAAAGTGCGGGACCGTCCAGGAAGTGGATGGCCACGACATCTTTACGGCGATCGATGAAGCCGCGCGCGGCGGCAAATTTGAACCGCGCGTGCGGTTCGTTGAAGTCTCCGGCACCTGCCATGACTGCGGGACGCGCCGCAAGGCCTGAGCAATCTGAACTTATTCGAGCGAATGCCATGACAGCCGAGGCCGGTGCAGCCACGCATGATCACGGGTCGGATGCTGAGGCCGGTCAACGCTGTGGCTGCGGCCATCATCACCACGCACCGGCGGATTCCGGCGCGCTTGTGTCGGCACGCGGGCTTGGGTTGAGGCGCGCCGGGCGCGACCTCATCGCCGACGTCGACCTCGATGTCCGCCCCGGCGAGATCGTGACGATCATCGGGCCTAATGGCGCTGGCAAGACGACGCTCGTGAAGCTGATGCTTGGGCTGGAAAAACCTGACAAAGGTCAGATCTCTCGAGCGCCGGGCGTGCGCGTCGGCTATGTGCCGCAGCGCTTCGATGTCGACGTGACGATTCCGATGACGGTGGCCAAGTTCCTGTCGCTCGGCCTCCCGGCGGCAACAGCTTCGCGTGTGCGCGCGGCACTCGAAGAAGTTGGCGCCGCACGTATCGCCGATCAGCAGCTATCTCGCGTCTCAGGTGGGGAAACACAGCGGGTGCTGATTGCACGCGCACTGCTACGCGATCCAAACCTGCTTGTTCTGGACGAACCGGCAAGTGGCATCGATCTGACGGGCGAGGCGGATCTTTATGACCTCATCGGACGATTGCGCGATTCCCGAAAGCTCGGCGTGCTACTTGTTTCGCACGACCTGCACGTCGTGATGGCAAAGAGCGATCGCGTCGTCTGCCTCAATGGCCATGTCTGCTGCTCGGGTCAGCCCGAGACGGTCGCGCAGCACCCCGAGTACGGAAGGCTTTTCGGCCGTCAGGCGGCGCAATCGCTCGGCATCTACCGCCACCATCACGATCACCGGCACGATCTCTCTGGGTCGCCGCGTCCGCTTCAAGACGGCACTTGAGGAGGAGAGGTGCCGCTGTTTCCTGAGGGTCTTTCCGAACCTTTCGCCTTGCGCGCGCTTGCGGCGGGCGTGGGGCTTGCCGTTGT
>CADECN010000105.1 GCA_902825785.1 uncultured Hyphomicrobium sp.
GAAAATAAGCGGCTTCACCCGTCGTGCGTCCATCCGAGGCGGCAAGGTAAGGCGGTCCCCAGGTCCGTGTTTCATCCCCGGTGCCGGGCCGTTCAATCTTGATCACTTCAGCGCCGAGATCGGCCAGCGTCTGGCCGGCCCAGGGTCCCGCGAGCACTCGCGACATGTCGAGGACGCGAATGCCGTCGAGCGGTTTTGTCATTGCCATTTCATGTCAGCCGAAAGCCTGAATGCCGGTTTGCGCGCGGCCGAGGATCAACGCGTGGATGTCGTGCGTGCCTTCATAGGTATTGACGGCCTCCAGGTTCATGACGTGGCGAATGACATGATAGCCGTCGGAAATACCGTTGCCGCCGTGCATGTCGCGCGCGATGCGTGCGATGTCGAGCGCCTTGCCGCAGTTGTTGCGTTTGAGCAGCGATACCACCTCCGGCGCGAGCTGGTTTTGATCCTTAAGGCGTGCAGCGTGAAGTGAGGCGCAGAGCGCGAGCGTGATCTCGGTTTGCATGTCAGCGAGCTTTTTCTGAATGAGCTGGTTTGCCGCGAGCGGCTGGTCGAACTGTTTGCGGTCGAGCGTGTATTGCCGCGCGGCGTGCCAGCAGAATTCGGCCGCTCCGAGCACGCCCCAGGCGATGCCAAAGCGCGCAGAGTTCAAACACCCGAACGGACCTTTCAGCCCCGCGGCGCCAGGCAGGCGGTGGTCGGCGGAGACGAAGACATCGTCCATCGCGATTTCGCCGGTGGCGGAGGCGCGCAAGGACCACTTGCCCTCGATCTTTGGCGTGGTCAAACCCGCAGCGCCGCGCTCCAGGATGAAACCCTCGATGACGCCGTCGTCATTCTTTGCCCAAATGATGAAAACGTCGGCAATCGGCGCGTTGGTGATCCAGGTTTTGCTACCCGAGAGGCGATAGCCGCCAGTGACGGAGCGTGCGCGGCTTTGCATACGGCCGGGGTCGGAGCCGTGATCGGGCTCTGTCAGGCCAAAGCAACCAATCAGTTGGCCCGAGGCGAGCGGCGGCAGATATTTGCGGCGCTGGGCTTCGCTGCCGTAGGCCCAGATCGGATGCATTACCAAGCTCGACTGTACGCTCATGGCCGAGCGGTAGCCGGAATCGACGCGCTCAATCTCACGCGCAATGAGACCATAGCACGTGGCGTTGACGCCCGCGCCGCCGTAGGCCTCGGGGATCATGGGGCCGAGAAAGCCCATGGCTCCAAGGTCGGTCATCACGGAGCGGTCGAAAGATTCGGCGCGGAAGTCGCGCGTCGCTCGCGGCATCAGGCGATCGGCGCAGAAGTCCCGCGCTGATGCCAGGATCATGCGCTCGTCCTCGGTGAGCGCATCTTCTATGCGCAACGGGTCGCGCCAGTCGAAGGCAGCGGCTGGCGTGGGTTCCGACGCGGGCGCAGGCTGCACGGCGAGCGGCATCGAAGGTGCGGTTCGCACGTCCGTCATTTCCGTCAATGCTCCGAAGCGGCTTGCGCGCGTGCCTCGCTGATCGGCGGGCGGGGGGACGCGCACGAGTGAGAGTTAGCACTGTTCAATAATTTGAGCAAGGTGCTCAACATACTTTGCCAACTATGTTACACATCAACAATTCGCGCGAAAAAATGGAGCGGCTGCGGCCGCGTCGGAGAGATCATTTTGACGTCAGCTGTTCGCAAGCAAACAACGATTGCAGCGCCGCCACGTGCCGGTGTCGACGTCGGTGCGCGTCTAAAAGCGGCTCGTGCCGCGCGCGGCTTCAGTCAGCGTGATCTTGCGATGCGGGCCGGAGTGACGAATGGCATGATTTCCATGATCGAACAGAACAAGCACTCGCCATCGGTTGCGACGCTCAACCGGCTGACGGACGCTTTGGGCCTGTCGTTTGCGGAGTTCTTTTCGCTCGAACTTCCAGCGTCGCGGGCGGTTTTCTACGACCAGAAGGACCTGGTGCCCCTGACCGAGGGACGTGTGACTTTCCGTGTGGTAGCGGGCGAGCGGCGTGATAAGGCCGTGCAGATTTTGCATGAGGTCTATGAGCCCGGCGGCGACACTGGCGCTGAGATGCTTACCCATCGCGGCGAAGAGGGTGGCATCGTTCTCGAGGGCGAGATCGAACTGACCGTCGGCGAGCGGACGCGAGTCCTCAAGCCGGGCGACGCCTATTACTTCGAAAGCAACACGCCGCACCGGTTCCGCAATCGAACGAAGAAGAAGACTGTGATCGTCAGTGCGTGTACGCCGCCGTTCCTTTGAGCGTTGTTCAGGCTAAACGTGCAAATCTGAATTAGCTTATTCCGACATCCACTTTTGAGCTTATCCGCACACGGATTAGCCTGGAGTCTTCTGGCGCAAGACCTGGGTTTGGCTACGACGCCCGCAACCGCGTCAGCGCTTCGTCCAGAGCCTGCGTTACCTCTGGGCCCGGATACTTTACGTATTCGCACTTTGCGATGACGGCGGTCGGCGGGAAGATGACGGGATTGTTTTTATAGCTGTCGGGCATAAGCGCCGTTGCCGCGGCATTGGGCGATGGGAATTGAATGGTTTTGTAGACGCCTGCGCCCACCTCAGCATCGAGCAGAAAATTAATGAACTTGTAGGCGTTCTCCGGATGCGGCGCGTCCTTCGGAATCGACAGGTTGTCGGCCTGAAGAAGCGCGCCTTCTTTAGGTACAACGAAGGCGATGTCGGGATCTTCGGCCATGATTTGTGCGATGTCGCCGTTGTATTCCATTACAACGTCGACCTCGCCGGACAGCAGAAGGTCCTGACCATTGTCCTCGTGGAACTCCTTGATGTTTGGCTTCTGCTTGATGAGCATCGCCTCGGCCGCCTTGATATTCTCGGGCGAAGCGTCGTTTGCCGATTTGCCCATGTATTTGAAGACGTGGCGGAAGAGCTCGCTGGCGTCCGACATGACGGAGATGCGGCCCTTGTACTCGTCGCTGTCGAACAGGACCTTCCAGCTATCGGGTGGCGTATTTACCTTCGACTTGCGGTAGCCGATGCCGATGACAAGCCATGTGTAAGGCATGGAGTATTTGCGCTTGGGATCGAAGGGCGCATCTCGAAAGTCCGGCCCGATATTCTTGAAGTTTGGAAGCTTCGAGTGATCGAGTGGTACGATCATATCGGCCGCCGCCATGCGCTCGACGAAATCACCGCCAGGCACGATGACATCGAAGCCTGGGTTGCCGGCGCGTAGTTTTGCGAAAAGCTCGTCATTGGTTGCGAACAGACTGGCGTTGACGGTGATGCCGGTCGCTTTCTCGAAATCATCAAGCGTGGTTTCGCCGATGTAAGTATCCCAGTTGTAAAAGTTGAGCTTCTTCTCCTCTTCGGCCAGCGCGCCGACTTTCGTGAAAGTCAGGCCGACTGCGGCGGCGCCGAGGCCCTCGAGAAACGAGCGCCGCGATCGCGGTCGGCGCAGTGCCGCTGGAAAATCGGAGGGAAATTCGGACCTCATGTCGGTTCTCCGTGACCAAATAGAATTCAGAAGTGCGCCTTGGTCTTCCGAGATATGCCGATGCGGCGTCCCGCCTGCCAAGCTTGACAATTTCCAAGCTGGCGCGTGGCCAGCGACCTATTCAAGCGCTGATGCCTCCGAGGCAAATAAATTTGGTTTCGAGATACTCTTCCAGGCCTTCGGCGGCTCCCTCGCGGCCAAGGCCCGATTGCTTGATGCCACCGAATGGCACGACCTCGTTTGAGAACAGACCTTCGTTGACGCCGACCATGCCGGCTTCGAGCGCCTCGGCGACGCGCCAGGCGCGCGAAAGGTTCTGGCTGAACAGATAAGCGGCCAAGCCGTAGGGCGTGGCATTGGCGATGCGGATGGCGTCGGCTTCCGTTTGAAAGCGGATGAGGGAGGCAACCGGCCCGAAGATTTCCTCTTTGGCGATTTCCATATCCTCGGTGACGCCCGTGACGATCGTTGGTTCGAAGAATTGCGTGCCCGCCTTGTCGCGTGCGCCACCGGTTGTGACCTTGGCGCCGTGCTTGAGAGCATCGGCGAGCAGCGTTTCGACCTTCTCGACGGCTTCGGAGTTGATGAGGGGCCCGATGGTGGATTTGGGGTCCCGCCCGGGGGCGACGTGCAGTTTTGCGACCGCCTCGCCAAGCGCACTCGCGAAACGATCATAAATGCCGGATTGCACGAGAATCCGGTTTGCGCATACGCAGGTCTGGCCGGCGTTGCGATATTTCGAGGCCATCGTTCCGGCGACGGCCTGAGCGAGGTCGGCGTCGTCGAAGACGACGAGAGGTGCATTGCCGCCAAGCTCAAGCGTGAGCTTTTTCACAGTATCGGCGCACTGGCGGTAGAGCGCACGGCCCACTTCGGTCGAGCCGGTGAACGTGAGTTTGCGCACGCGCGCGTCATCGGTGAAGACCTTACCAATGGCCTTGGCGTCCAGCGTCGTCACTATGTTGAAGACGCCGGCAGGAACACCGGCATCGAGGGCCAGCTTTGCGAGGGCCAATGCGGAGAGCGGTGTCTCGGCGGCGGGCTTGACGACGATGGTGCAGCCGGCGGCCAGCGCGCATCCGACCTTGCGCGTAATCATGGCGATCGGAAAGTTCCAGGGCGTGATCGCGGCCACGACGCCGATCGGCTGCTTGATCGTGACATAGCGGCGCGAGGCGAACGTGGTCGGGATGGTTTTGCCGTAGGCGCGTTTGCCTTCCTCGGCGAACCACTCGATGAAAGACGCACCGTAGGCGACCTCGCCGCGCGCTTCGGCGAGCGGCTTGCCCTGTTCGGCCGTCATCAACTGGGCGAGCGATTCCGTCTCTGCCGTGATGAGATCGAACCAACGACGCAGGATCTGGCTGCGTTCCTTGGCGGGGCGCGCCGACCATGCGGGGAAAGCGGCTTCGGCGGCATCGATGGCTCGACGCGCGTCGTCGGGCGTCAGGTCGGGAACATCGGCGAGCTTCTGCCCGGTCGCCGGATCATCGACCGGGAAGGTCTTTGCCGAGGTCACCCATTCGCCGCCGATCAGCGCGGCGGTGGGGTATGCGGTCGGCTTGGCGTTCATCGTGATCGTCCTTCGTCAAAGGGTGATCGAGACGGATTTCAGATCCGCGTATTTTTCCAGCGCGTGGAGTGAGCGATCGCGACCGAAGCCCGACTGCTTGAAGCCGCCAAATGGCATCGTGATGTCGCAGCTGTCCCAGCCGTTGATCCAGACGAGTCCTGCCTTGATCGCGCGCGCGGTACGGTGTGCGAGCGTGATATCGCGGGTCCACAAGCCGGCGGCAAGGCCGTAATTCGTATCGTTGGCGATGCGGATCGCCTCGTCCGGTTCGGAGAAGTGCGTAATAGCGAGCACCGGACCAAAGACTTCCTCACGCGCGAGCGTTGCTGTCGGCGGCACGGCGTCGAAGATCGTTGGTTCGACGTAGAAGCCGCCGGTGTCGGCGCGCGTTCGATTTCCGCCGAGCGTCAGCGTGCTGCCCTCGCGTTTGCCGGTTTCGATATATTTGAGGGCCGTCTTCATCTGCGCTTCGCTGGCCATCGCACCGCTGCGGGTCGCCGGCTCCAGCGGGTCGCCGGCTTTGATGCGCTGCGCGACCGCGTGAAGCTTCTCAAGGAATTCGTCGGCAATTGAATCGGCCACGAGCAGGCGTGATCCCGCCGTGCAGACTTGGCCTGAATTGTAAAAGATGCCCCAGGCGGCTTCGTGGGCCGCGCGACCCAAGTCTGGGCAGTCAGCGAAGATGATGTGCGGGGACTTGCCGCCGAGTTCCAGACTGACGCGCTTCAAGTTGCTTTGGCCGGAATACTGCATCAGCAGCTTGCCGACGGGGCCGGAGCCGGTGAACGCGATCATGTCGACGTCCATATGCAAAGCGAGCGCCTTGCCGGCGCCGGCGCCAAAGCCCGGCACGACGTTCAGAACGCCGGGCGGCAGGCCGGCCTCGAGCGCGAGCTCGCCGAGTTTCAGGGCAGTGAGAGGAGATTGCTCGGCCGGCTTCAAGACCACCGAGTTGCCCATCGCGAGGGCAGGCGCGACCTTCCACATCGCCATCAAGAGCGGAAAGTTCCACGGCACAATGGTGCCGATGACGCCGAGTGGATCATGCTCGACAAACGAGAAGCGGTCGGGCGTGAACGGAGCTACCTCGCCATACACTTTGTCGAGCGCTTCGGCGTAATAGCGCAGGCATTTGATGGCGCCCGGGACATCGCCCTTCAGCGCATTGGTGATCGGTTTGCCAACGTCGAGGCTTTCGAGCAATGCGAGGTTTTCCGCCTCGCGTTCCATGATATCGGCGAGCCTGAACAGCACCCGCTTTTTGTCGCGATAGTGCAAGTTGCGCCAATGACCCTCGTCGAACGCGCGGCGGGCTGCCTTGACCGCAACATCAACGTCGGCCTCCTCGCATTCGGCCACGCGATTCAGGATACGGCCGTCACGCGGGCCGACGTTAGGGAAGGTCTTGCCCGAGATGCTGGCGCGAAGCGTGCCGTCGATGACGGCCTCGCCCGGGAGTTTGAGTGAGCCCGCCAACGCCTCGAAATGCTGTAACGATGACATGACGCAAACGCTCCTGACGACGTTCGAAGGTTATGCAACCTGTGCGTACCAGAGATGATCAAGCGCGGTGACGACACGCTCGAAATTCACGCGCTCGGTCTGCTTCAATCTTGTGTACACGTCCTGAAACTCAAGGCCGAAGGCATCGTGCACGACCTTCGACTGCTCGAACTTGTCGAGCGCGTTCGCCCAAACGGTCGGAAGCGCGGGGGCATCGCAATTGTCGGCGGCGCCTTCCGCCATGGGACCTGGCTCGATACGGCTGGTAATGCCGAGCCGGATGCCGGCGAGAATGGAAGCCAGGACCAGATAGGGATTGGCGTCGGCGCCGGCGACGCGATGTTCAACGCGGGTGGCAGCGCCATTCGCGCGCGGTACGCGCAACGCGACGTTGCGATTGTTGATGCCCCAGTGAGCCGTCATCGAGACGTAGCTCTTGGGAACGTAGCGCCGGTAGGCGTTGCCGGACTGGGCCCAAATCGCCATGAAATCGCACATCGTTGCCTGCAGCCCGCCGAGCGCGTTGCGGAAGACGGGCGATACCGCCTCGCCCGCAAAGACATTCTTGCCGGCGCCATCGATCAGGCTAACGTGAATGTGCATGCCGGAGCCCGGCCAATCGTGATGGGGCTTGGCCATGAATGTTGCGTCGAGCCCGTGAGCTTTCGCCGCCGCTTTGACGGCGCGCTTGAGCAATAGGCCGTCGAGCGCGGCGGCGACTGCGTCTGCCTTGTGCTTCAAGTTGATTTCGAACTGTCCGGGGCCGGACTCCTGCATCACGGCGTCGATTGGCAAGCCCTGCGCGTTTGATACTTTGTAAATGTCGTCGATGAAACCGCTCAACGTGTCCATTTCTTCGAACTGGAACGTCATGGGGAATTCGGGATCGTCGGCCAAGCCATCGGGCGTGGTGAGCGTGAACGCGCCGTTGGCGCCGGGTTTGGTCACATAGAATTCAAGCTCGACGGCCACGACGGGCGTGAGACCAAGTTTTTTCAGCTTGTCGACCTCGCGCGCCAAAAGCGTGCGCGGGTCAAGTTCGTCGGGCTCGGTCACTGCGATCACGGCCTGGGCGCGACGGCCGTCTCCGGTCGGCACGCACTTCAATGTGCCGGCGAGAATTCGGAACGCGATGTCAGGATCGCCGGTCTCCCAGAGCTTGCCCGTCTCCTCAACGCAATTGCCGCGCGCGTCCATGATAAAAACGGTGGACGGCATCAATAGGCCGCTCTTTGCCACGGAAAGCAGATCGTCGCGACGAAAGCGCTTGCCGCGCGCGATGCCGTTCAAATCGAATAGGATCAGGTCGATCCACGTGACCTGCGGGTTGGCGACAAGGAAGGCGTCGACCTCTTCCGGCGTAATGAACGTCTCCGTCATGCGGCTTTCTCTCTTGCGGCCGCACCAAAGCGCTTGAAGAGCGCGATGGACGCGGGGTTGTTCTGCGGTTGCCACTCTGGGTGCCACTGCACGCCGAGGCAGAAATCATTGCCGTTCGGTGCTCTGATCGCTTCCACCAATCCGTCCTCGGCGAACGCCTCGGCGACCAGCGGCGGCGCAAGCCGGGAGATCCCCTGCCAGTGGAGCGAATTGACCATGATCCGGTCCTCGCCGATCCAGGAGCGAAGCGTGCCTTTGAGTGCGACGGGATGCACAGGGCCGAACTTGACATCCATGTCTTCTGTTGGCGGCTCGCGATGATCCTTGTGGCCATTGACGTCATGGACAGCCTGGTGGAGCGTGCCGCCAAGCGCGACGTTGAACTCCTGGAAGCCTCGGCAAATGGCGAAAAGGGGAACTTTGCGTTCGACCGCGGTGCGAATGAGCGGCAAGGTCAGCGCGTCGCGATCCTTGTCGACGGTATCGGGATTGAGCGGAAGCTCCGCGCCGTAGTGGCTCGGTTCGACATTCGACAGGCTGCCCGACAGCAGGATGCCATCCGCGACGTCAAGAATCGCGCCGACGTCAACCATGCTGCGACCGAGCGGCATCAAGAGCGGTTGGCACTCGGCGACTTCGGCGACGGCGGCTGAGTATTTCCGGCCAACCGCGTCGAACATCAGCCCACCAATCAATTTGCTGCAGGACGGGATAACGACTATGGGACGGCTCATGCCGCAACTTCTCCTTTCACATCGCGATAGGTCATGTCGAGCGCCTTGGCGATGACGCCTTCGGCTTCCTTGAACTGCTCTTCTTTCCAGATCAGCGGCGGCGCAGTGACCATGGTGTCGAACACGGCACGCATGATGTAGCCTTCGCGGAAGAAGTGATCGCGGCAAATGAGGCCGACGCGGCCGGGGTCGGCAAAGCGGCGGCGGGTCTTTTTATCGGCCACGAGTTCGATGGCGCCGAGCAAGCCGACCGAGCGGACCTCTCCGACGATCGGATGATCCTTGAACTTGTCCAGCATCGCGGCGAGACGCGCGGCCTTTTCGTTCTTCACGCCTTCAAGGAGGTTTTCGTCCTCCATGATCTCGATGTTCTTCAAGCCGACCGCGCACGCCACCGGGTGGCCCGAATAGGTGTAGCCGTGATTGAAATCGTCATCGTGATTCATCAGGGCATCGACGATCTTGTCGTCGATGATGATGCCGGACAGCGGCAGATATCCGCTGGTTGCGGCCTTGGCGAAGGTGATGATGTTGGGGCGGACGCCGTAATACTGTGAGGCGAACCAGGTGCCGAGCCGGCCGAAGCCCGTGATCACCTCGTCCGCCAAGAACAGAATGCCGTACTTGTCGATGATCTTCTGAACTTCGGGCCAGTAGCTCGCCGGTGGGATTTTTACGCCGCCCGCGCCCTGAACAGGCTCGGCCGCGAAAGCAGCAACGTTGCCTGGACCACAACGCAAGATCTCGTCCTCAAGCGCGCGTGCGGCGCGAAGACCGAAGGCCTCTGGCGTCTCGCCGTCGAAGGATTCTCCATACCAATATGGATCCATCACGTGGCGGAAGCCTTCGTACACAGGATAGCTGTGCTGGTGGACGTGGCTCATACCGCCCATGGAGCCGGCGGCGATGGTGGAGCCGTGATAGGCAGTCTTGCGGCTGATGATGATGCGCCGCTTGGGTTCGCCCTTGAGCACCCAGTAGTGGCGGATTAGTCGGATGGCCGTGTCGTTCGATTCAGAACCCGATGAACCGAAAAAGACCTGATTGAGGTTGGCGGGCGCGATCTCGGCGATCTTGCGCGACAATTCTACGACCGGCGGGTGCGTCGTCTTGAAGAACGTATTGTAGAACGGCAGCTCCATCATCTGGGCGTAGGCGACGTCGGCCAGCTCCTTGCGCCCGTAGCCGACATTGGTGGTCCACAGACCGGCCATACCATCGAGGATGCGCTTGCCTTCGCTGTCGAAGATATAGGGACCTTCGCCCTTCACAATGACGCGCGTGCCCGAGGCGCGCAGCGACTTGTGATTGGAGAAGGGGTGCAAATGGTGGCGCGAGTCGAGGTCGCGAATTTGCGCGGTCTGAAGTCGGTTGGACATGGGTTAACCTCCAGCTGGCAAGCGTTGGCCCGGCGGGCCGCGAGACGGTGCTGGGGTCTCAGTGCGGCGTGTACCCAATGCGGGCGCAAAGGCGCAGCAGTTCGCGCTTGGCGTAAGGACCGGCCATCACGCTGCACGCGCCAAGCCGATCGCTGCACCGCGATATGGTGCCAACGGTCGGGCTCAATGCGAAGGCATCAATGAGGCTCACGTCGTCCTCTTGTTGCGCGCTTAGCGCAGCCGGCTGGCGAACTCACGTTAACAATTGGAACCGTGGCGAACGCGCTTTACAGACGGCGCCATTTGCGAGAATGGTATGGTCTACAGTGTAGAAGTGTCAAGGGGGATCGTCGCATGACGACCGTCAAATCGCGGGCCAAGCGGGGGGTCGAGAAGCAAGACCTGCTGCGGGCTGCGTTCGACCTTTACACGCGTGAGGGCGAAGACGGCTTTTCAGTCAGAAAGTTGGCAGGGGTCTGCGGCGTCGACCCCATGACAGTCCTGCATCATTTCGGCTCCAAGAACGAACTGCTCCGCCACGTCGCGGACCACGCCGTGACCACGGTTTCGCTGCCGACGCCGGGCGATGACTGGCGCCGCGACCTGATGGGCGTTGCTCACGCTTTCCGCGAACTTGCGCACCGGCATCCGCGCGCG
>CADECN010000106.1:0-1788 GCA_902825785.1 uncultured Hyphomicrobium sp.
GCCATCGGCATCGCGCCGCGTCTCGCTGAACTCGTGCCGCAGGTTCACCAACCGATGGCCTGAAAGCGTCAGCGCCGCATCGTGCAGCGCGCCCTGCACGGCCACCAGAATGACGTCCGCCTCCTTGCGGCCCTTGCCGCGCGACCAGGCGTGCAGCGTCACCATGTGTTCGTGGCCGGGCGCGATGTCGCCCGACCAGTCGCGCTCGACGCTCTGCCCGAACGTCACGTAGGGAAATTCCGACCGCACGGGCACATCGTCGTAGATGCGCGCGCCGCCGAGCGCCGTCGTCACTTGGCCATCGGCCGCAAGCCGCGCGAAGATCGCCTGCTGCAGGGCAAAAGCCGCGCTGCTCATCGCGTCTCTCCCCGCTCGCCGTCGTCCGGCCGCGAAACATTCGAAACCTGCCTATCGCCGCGCCGTCGCGCGTCGTCGCCAAAGCGCGCCCGCCTCAGCATCGCGTCGCTCAAGCGATCCCGCATCCGCCGGGTCGCGCGCTCGTCGATGCCCGTCACCGTCACTGCGATCTTCACAGATCCCGCTCCTCTACCGGACACCTGAGCCAACGCCCGCGATCTTCCGGATCGATCGCCCCGCGAATGTCGAACACGCGGCCCTCGCAACGGAACCGCATCTCCGGCTTCACGTCGCCGCGATGGCGGATCCAGATGTCGTGCGTCGCGCGCCCCGCGACACGATCGTGCATGAACGCTTCATCCGCCGAGCGCGGCCAGATCGCCGCCCAGACGGTTGCGACGGGGACCCACGTCACTACGGCACCGCCGCCACCGTCGCTCGCACGCTCAGCCGCTTCGATCACCACGCGATGGCGCAGATCGCCGATGCGAACAGGCACCGTCATAGCCGGATCGTCCTGAAAGGTTGTATGAGGTCCGAGATCGCGTCTGGCATTCGCGTGGTGGTTGATCCGATCTCGACTGGGTCGCGATGCTCGTACCAATGCGCCGTCAGCATCAGCAGGCCATGGCGCAGCGGCGCCGGTACGCTCGCGGCCGTCGCCCCGAACCCGGCAACGAAATCGATCTCGATGCCGCCCGCCTTGACGCCAGGCTGGGGTGGGTCATCGCCGTTCCAGATGAGCCGCGCCGGCCTCGACGCGATGTCGACGAGATAGTTTGTTGGCGCGACTGTCTGCGCCACGCCGGACGAATTTTTCACTTTCACCGCCGTCAACGCTTGCAGCGGCCCGAGCGGAATATCGACGCACGCCTTCTTCGGCCACCGGTCGAGCACCAGCTTCCACGACTGCGTGATGAGTGCCAGCGACAGCGCCGCCTCCATATGCAGCCGCGATGTCAGGATCAGGCTTCCGAGCAGCACGTCGTCTGCATCGCCATCGATCCGCAGATGCGTTTTCGCTTCCGCGACCGTCACCGGTTCGGTGAGCGGCGCGCTCGTCATCACGAGACCCATGAGAACTCCAACATTGAGGATGTGCGGCAAGCGTGCGTTCGATCGTGCGCGGCGGCCGGCTCGACGAAAAAGAGTCGCCGCGCACCAAAAAAAACGCGGGGCCATCGTTGCAGCGACGGCCCCGCAGGCATCCCGCGCGGGCGGGAGGGAAACCCGCGCGGAAATTCTTCTGATCGTTCGAAGTCAGCACCTTCCAGCCTGCTCGACGAAGGAGAGTCGGAACGCGCAAGCCGAAATCCGCGTCACGCCGAGGAACACTTCGGACCGAAGGTCCGCGAGCCCGACTGCGCGACGCGCGAGCGCCGCCCAAGAGATGCCACCCTTTCGGCCGAAGGCCGGGGAGCAACGCGACCC
>CADECN010000106.1:1888-10622 GCA_902825785.1 uncultured Hyphomicrobium sp.
GCGCAACGAGCCCGCGCCTTCCGGCCGGCTCGACGAAGGAGAGTCGGAACGCGCAGACAAAAATCCGCGCCCTCGCGGAGCGCAAACACTTCGGGCCGAAGGTCCGTGAGCCCGACTGCGCGACGCGCGAGCGCCGTCTTAGAAAAACGCACCCCTTCGGCCGAAGGCCGGGGAGCAACGCGACCCGCGCAACGAGCCCGCGCCTTCCGGCCGGCTCGACGAAGGAGAGTCGGAACGCGCAAGCAAAAGAGCCAGCGTGAGCGCGACCAACCTTAACTCACCCCGAACTTCAGGAACTTGATCGCATCGAAGTCCTGCACACCGCCGCCGACGCGCTTCGTCGTATAGAAGAGCACGTAGGGCTTGGCGCTGTACGGGTCGCGCAGCACGCGGATGCCGGCGCGATCGACGATCAGATATCCGCGCGAGAAATCGCCGAACGCGATCGCAAGCGAATTCGCGCCGATGTCCGGCATGTCCTCGCATTCCGCCACCGGATAGCCCATCAGGGACGGCGCTTCGCCCGGCGCATTCGCCGGCTGCCAGAGGTAGTTGCCCTGGCCATCCTTCAGCTTGCGCACCGCCGCCTGTGTCGAGCGGTTCATTACGAACGTGCCGTTGGCGCGGTAGGGCGCCTTGGCCGCGTAGATGAGATCGAGCAGCTTGTCGCCTGGGTTCGACGCCGCGAACGCACCCGACACGCCGGTCGCGACATAGCCGAGATTGCCCCAGGTCCATGAGCTGTTCGCGACCGTCGTGTACGTCGTAAAGCCTTTCGGCTTGTTGACGCCGTCACCGGTGACGAAGGCCTTGCCTTCCTGTTCGGCGAACGCGAGGCGGACTTCTTCCGCGATCCACTCGTCGATGTTGACGATAGCGTCGTCGAGAATGGCCGATGACGCCGCCGGCATGGCGTAGATTTCCATGGTTGGAAACTGAAGTTCCGCCAGCACCGGCGTATTGGTCTGCGGACGTGCCGCCGTCTCCGCCACCCAACCGGTATCAGTGCCGCTCGTCGCGAACGGCCGCTTGTAGACGGTGCCCGACACCTGCTTGACGCCGGCGATTGCGCGGATCGGAGAAATTGCCTTCAACGCCCGGTTGACCGCCGCTTCCGTCTCGGCCGGCACCAGATAGCCGCCGTCCTGGCCGGAGCCGACCGATAGCGCCTTCTCTTCGATCCGTACAAGTTTCGCCGTCTCGCCGCGCCGCACATAGCCGTCGAACGCGGCTTTGTGCTCGATCGCCGCGACGTCGCTCACGCCCGATGCCGCCAGATGCGGCCGCGAGGCTTTGAGCGCCAGGCTATCCGCCCGCTTCTTCGTCTCATCGAGCGCGTCTTCGATGCGTGCGAGCTTCTCCGCCGTCACCGCGTCTTCCGCGCCGCGTCGCTCGATTTCGGCAATGCGCTGATCGTTCGTGTCCTTGAACGCCTCGAAGGCTTCCAGGAAGGCTTCCAGAGCGCGCGCGGTCTCGCCGCCCGCGCCCTTGGTCTCGAGCGTGGTCGTATCAGTCATTTTCCATATCCTGTTTGTCGACCTGACCCACCCGTCATCCTCGGACGCGCGCGAGCGAAGTCCGGGGATCCAGCGCAAGACTCTTCGGAAGACGCAATATTGCGTTTTCACTGGTCCATGCGCGGGATGCCCGAACGGCTCGCCCGGTACGCCGTTCCGAGGATGACGGTATGCCGATCAGAGTCGCGTTGCTTGTTTGATCCGCCGCGCCGCGCACCAGAGCCGGTCCGCGATCACGGCATTGCTGTCGTCGGCAAGACGCGCTTCCCGCAGCGCCTTCAACCCTTCGAAGCCAGCGCTGGAAATCGCGCGCGCTTCCATTCGCGTCAGCCCAGCATCCCGCGTGAGCCAGCGCTCGAAGTCCCGCATCGTCGGCGCGTTCCCGGCAAAGGGCCGCGTCTTGACTGTCTCGACGCGCGCCGCTGGCAGCATCGGAAACGTCACGACGGAAATTTCCCACAGATCGACCTTGGCGATCCGGCGCACGCCGCTCGTTGCATCGCGCGTCGCGTTCACCGCCTTGAAGCCGATCGAAAGCCCATCCAACGCGCCTGCCCGCATCAGTTCGAGCACCTCGCGCGCCCGCGCCACCGCCGTCATCAGGCGGCCGCGCACATAAAGCCCGCGCTCGTCCTCGCGGATTTCCTCCCAGACCCCGATCGGCGTTGCCGGATCGTGCTGGAACAGCATCTTGACCGCCCGCGCCCCGCGCTGGCGCAGGCTGTCGCGGAAGGCGCCCGGCAGAATGACATCACGCGAAAGGTCCTCCCGCCCGAACAGGCTGGCATAACCTTCGAACGTACCGTCGTCGCCCAGCGACTTGAGGTTGAGTGCGGCCGGCCGCGTCGTGTCGATCATCTTGCAATGCAACAGTTGATCTCCGTCCTGCATCGGCACGAGAGCATCAATTGAGAAACGCGCGCCGCCAGAGTACATGTTCCGCGTTTGCCTGCCTTCACACGTCAAACTCAAAAACGGTTCATTTTTCGGGGAGGTCGTCATGTCACGTCTCGCTTTCACGACACTCGCGTCCGTATTAGCGGTCGCTCTATTCACGCAAGCCCAACCCGCGTCCGCCGTCGGACTGTGCGGCGACAGCTATAAATCCAAGAAGCACTCGAAGTGCATGAGGATCATCGTCAATCCGCTGCTCGTCCATCGCTCACCCGGCGGCGGCGCCGTCTGCAAGTTCACCAATGGCCGCCGCTTCTGGACCGAGCGGAAGGCCGGCACGAGGGACAGCCGCGTCTGGTACTCGGTGCACGTCGACGCCGGCCACCTCTGGATCAAAGAGCGCCGCACCACACCACGCGGTAAGATCCGCATGAACATCGCCGGCTGCTGACGCGCCGATAGCGCGGCGGATCGAACATCATTTCTATCCGCCGCGTTCACCTGCCGGACCATACCCCGCCGCGATGCGCTTCTCGTCATCCGTCAGGAACGTCGCCGCGTTGAGACGGCTCCACAGCACGTCGCGCTCGCTCGCCAGCGCCTCGACCTGATCGAGATCCGGCCGAAGCTCGAACGCGCCCGGCGGCCAGCTCGACGGAGACGTGCGCGTCGGCCGGCTCCCTCGATCATCCGCGCCGAGCGGCCGGCTCCCCGCAGGGGAGTCGCTCGGCGCAGACAAAAATGCGGGACCAAGCCACAAGCTCAGCGCGCGCGCCGTTCGGTTGACGAGCGGCAGCACCGTCTGGCGCCAGAACGCGCGCTGCGCCTCCTGATAGTTCGAATATGTGTTGTCGCCGGGAATGCCGAGCAGCATCGGCGGCACGCCGACGGCGAGCGCGATCTCGCGCGCCGCCACGTTCTTCGCCTCGATGAAATCCATGTCCTTCGGACTGAGTGACAGCGGTTTCCAGTCGAGCCCGCCTTCCAGAAGCAGCGGACGGCCCGCGTGCAGCGCGCCCTGGTAACTCGCCTCCAGTTCCAGCTTGAGGCGCGCGAACTGCTCTTCCGTCATGGCGCCTGAAGCATTGGCATAGACGAGCGCGCCGGACGGCCGCGCCGAATTGTCGAGTAGCGCCTTGTTCCAGCCCGAGGCCGCGTTGTGAATGTCGATTGCGGTCGCCGCCGCTTCGATCGGCGACATGCCGTAGTGGTCGTTCGCCGGATGAAAAAGGCGCACGTGCAAAATCGGCCGCACGCCCTGCACGACCTCATCGCGAAATCGCACCGCGCGCCCACCGGCCGAATATTCGTAGCCTTCCGGCCAGCCATCCAACCCCGGGATCACCTTCATGCGATCCGGCCGCAGCACATGCAGCTCACGCACCGCGCCATCCAGCGCCACCGCTTCGGCGTAAGCGTTGCCCGCAACGAGCAGGAAGCCGTACCAGCTTTCCAGGAAGTCGATGCCGGTATGATCGAGGCTCGGCCTGCGCAGCAGATCGAGCAGCGGATGAGTCTCGATCTCCGCGTCGCCCTCGTAGAGCAGCAGCGGGATTGACGCAGCCGCTTCCGCCACCATCCGCACGGCGCGATACACGATGGCGTTCTGCATGAAGCCTTCGCGCGCAAAGGCACCATAATCGCGCGGGCTCCACACCGGCTCACCACCGCGCTCATATGCAATGAGCGGTCCCGTCTTCGACGCCTTGGCTTCCATGCCCACCCTATCCGTGATCGCCGTCGAGCGCCGGTCGCGCGAGAGGAAGCCGCGCGAGAGGAAGCCGCGCAGCGTCATCCGACGCAGCGCTTCGATCGTCAGCGCCATCGAAACATCCTCGACTAATAAAAATTACAGCACCCGCACCAGCGGCCGCGCACGCTCGGCAAGCATCAGCTCGGTCAACGCCCACACCAGCGCATCGACCCGGTCCGGGCTCGCGCCCGCCACCGTGCCGTCGGCGCCGAACAAACTCATCTGGTCTTCGAGCGCTTCGAACCGTCCGACGTGCGCGACGCGACCTTCCGCATAAAGCGCCGCGACCGGCTCGGCCCGCACCCACTTGCCGCGTGTCGCCCGCACCTTCGCGACCGGCACATTCTTCTCGAACTGCCGCAGCACCTCGATGACGAGATCGCCACCCTGGTTGACCTCGGCGATAATTCGGTCCGCCGCATAATCGTGATAGGCCGCGAGCACCGCCTGCGCCCACACATCGACCGTGCGCCCGCGCACCGTGCGATCGTCCAGCACGTAGCCGCGTCCGTCGACACCAAGCCCAGCGACGATGATACCACACGCGTCCGAGCGCGCCGTCGCCGTCACCGGCGGATCGAGCGCAACCACGATGCGCCGCATCTCGGGCGCGCGCGCGACGCGCGTTTCCTCGATCCAGTGCCGCCGCCACAACCCGCCGCCGCTGTTCTCCACGAACTCACCCAGCAGTTCTTGCCGCCCAATTTCCGAGCCCGCATAGCGCCGCGTCATCTCGGCCAGGAAGGTCGGCGCGAGATTGTCGGCGTTGTCGGCTGTGGCGAGCTTGACCGTCACCGTCGCGGGATCGGCCATCATTTTCTTCAAAAGCGGCATCGCGCGTGGCGTCGTCGTGACCGCAACCCGCGGCAGATCCCCGAGCCGCAGCGCGAACTGCAGCATGTCCCAGGCCCGCTCCGCGCCGCGCCATTTGGCGAGTTCGTCGCACCAGGCCGCCGTGAACTGCGGCCCTCGCAGCCGTTCCGCTTCGTCGGCGGAAAACATCTCGGCCACCGCGCCGCTCGGCCAGGTCAGCCGCAACTTTGACGGTTCGAACAGCGGCCGCTCGTGCGGCGGATGGATCGCGAGCAACCCCGAGACGCCTTCCACCATCACGCTGCGCACGTCACCCAGCGTCTTGCCGACGAGCGCGATGCGCGCCGGTTCGCCCTTTGCGCGTGGCGGCCGGCTCGGCGAAGGAGCGTCGCCACGCGCAAGCAAGGACTCACGCCCGCACGCAACCGCTCTCACCCACTCTGCACCCGCCCGCGTCTTGCCCGAACCGCGCCCGCCGAGCATCAGCCAGACACGCCACGATGCGAGAGCCGCGTCACTAACCGCGCCTTCCGGCCGGCTCGACGAAGGAGAGTCGGAAGGCGCAATCGACGACACTTCGCCTTCCGGCCGGCTCGACGAAGGAGAGTCGGAAGGCGCAATCGACGACACTTCGCCTTTCAGCCGGCCCGCCTCATCGGACGCGTCCGGCGGCCGGCTCCCCGCATCGCGCGCGCCTTCCGGCCGGCTCGACGAAGGAGAGTCGGAAGGCGCAACACAAAAAGGCGCAAGCTGTTCCTCGCGCGCCCACAGTGGCCAGTCGTATGTGACGAAGCTCAGCTCCGCGACCGACAGTTCCGCAAGATCACTTGCCAGCTGCCCGCTTGCGAGTGAGGCGTTCAAGGCGCTGCGCAATCTCTTCACGCAATTGCTCTGCATATGCGAGCGCCTCCTTATCCTTGCTCTTGGCGCCCTTGCCCGGCTTTGCGATCTCGCGTTGCATGTCCACGGCCTTCTCCAAACTGTTGACCATCTGCGCGAGCGCACGCGAGGCCCGTTCGCGGTCCTGCGACGACCGCCCGTCCTGCTGTTCGAGCTTCGTCAGTTCGCCATCGATCGTGTCGTAGATGCGCTGCACGAGCGCCTTCGGCTTGGTCGCGGACTTGCCGGACGCGCGCTTTGCGGATGCGGCCGCAAGAGCAGGCTCAGGGTCCTGTCCGGGCTTTTTGTCCGGTGCGCGCGCCTGTTGTTCGTCGGGCGGCTCCTCAGCCTCGTGCGTCTCAACCAATTCTGGCGCTTTGGTAACGTCCCGCTTGCCTGCCCGCCCGGCACGCGGTGCGCGCGCAGCCGAACGCACCCCGCGCTTTTTCGACGTCAGGGCCATCGGCACTCCCGGCAGCAATCACAAGTTTTTTTGGGCTTTACGGAGCAAAGCTCCAGGGCGCGAATGCCGGGGAAGTATTCATCCCGACACTTTTCGCATCATACGGAAACACTTCTGCGGAAGCGTTACGCTGTCAACGAAAATATGAAGTATAAACGTTGAATGGACTTCCATTTTACATCCGGGCCGGCTGACTTTACTCAAAACCTGCCATTATAACTCGGGCTCGACCCCCGAGGATAAATTTCCGCCAATTATTTCCCGCCGCGTCCCTTGCCGTTGCGTGGCGGTGACGGCGCATCCTTGAGGTCGTCGATAATGTAGCGGACGTAGTTCTCTTCCTTCACGCGCTTTTCGTTCATCGCGAAGGACGCGACCGAAATGCCGGCCTGATGCACCGTCTCGGGCGTGCCCGAAATGAGCGGATGCCACCACGGCAGATCACGCCCTTCCGCCACGATACGATAGCCGCAGGTCGCTGGCAGCCACGACAACTCGCGCGCCTTCTGCGGGTCGATCTCGATGCAATCGTGCATTTTGGCGAAGCGGTGCTCGTAGTCAGAACACCGGCAGGTGCGCACCGTCAGCATCCGGCAGGTCAGCCGCGTCAGGTAGATGTCGCCCGTGTCCTCGTCCTCGAGCTTTACGAGGCAGCAGCGCGCACAGCCGTCGCACAGCGATTCCCACTCGCTGCGGCTCATCTCCTCAAGCGTCTTTGTCTTCCAAAAAGGCTTTTGCTCGCTATCCAGATGATGCTCCCGATTCCATTCTGGCGTCGGTGGAGATAAACACAATTTCGTCGCCTTGGGATTCGTAACGTCGTCCCAGGGGTCCGACTTTGAGCGAACCGGAGAATTTCGCCGCAAAACCGCGTCAACACACGGGCGCACTGCGAGAAAGTCGGAAAGTGGAACTATGAACGACTGGTTCTTCAGGCAGGGTGGGCGCGATCGCATCATCGACTGGCTCGGCCTCGATTCGCGCATTAACGCCGGCCTCGCTGAAAGTTGGTCGCGCACCAAGGATTACTGGAACGCCGCCTCCAGCTTCTTCGCCCGTTTCCAGCTGACCGGCTGGCGCCGCTTCTTGAACGAGTGCGCCTCGGAAGGCCTGACCCTCGCGACCGGCGGTTTCGTCGCGCTCTATGCGCTGGCGCTCCCAGCCCTGCTCGAGTTTGACGAGAGCCGGTTCCTGACCGGCCGCTACGCCGTCAAATTTCTCGACGTCAACGGCAATGAACTCGGCAAGCGCGGCATCCTCCATAACGACTCCGTGCCGCTCGATGAAATTCCCGACGTCGTCATAAAGGCCACGCTCGCCACCGAAGACCGCCGCTTCTTCGAGCACTACGGCGTCGACGTCTTCGGCACCTTCCGTGCCTTGATGACGAACGTGCAGGCCAACGATGTCGTGCAGGGCGGCTCGACGCTGACGCAACAGCTCGCCAAGAACCTGTTTCTGTCATCCGAGCGTTCACTCGAACGCAAGATCAAGGAACTGTTTCTCGCCTTCCTGCTCGAAAGCCGGTTCACGAAGCGCCAGATCCTGAAGCTCTACTTCGACCGCGCCTACATGGGTGGCGGCGCCTTCGGCGTCGAAGCGGCGTCTCAGCACTACTTCGGCAAATCGATCCGCGAAGTGAACATGGCGGAAGCCGCCATGCTCGCGGGTCTTTTCAAGGCACCGGCGCGATACGCCCCTCACGTCAATCTGCCCGCCTCGCGCGCCCGCACCAACGAGGTGCTCGACAACCTGGTCGAAGCCGGTTTCTACACCGCCGGTCAGGTCCACGCGGCACGCGTCAACCCGGCAAAAACCATCGACCAGCGTTCGACCACAAGCCCCGACTGGTTCCTGGACTGGGCCTTCGACGAGGTTCAGCGCATTGCCGAGGGCAAGGGCCAGTACGTGCTGACCGCACGAACCACGATCGACATGGGTCTGCAGCGCAAAGCGGAAGAAGCGCTGCTCGGCGCGCTGAAACGAGAAGGCCGCGGCCACAACATCACCTCCGGCGCCATGGTCGTTGCCGAAACCGACGGCATGGTGCGCGCCATCGTTGGCGGACCCGACTACGCCGACAGCCAGTTCAACCGCGCTACGCAGGCGCGCCGCCAGCCCGGCTCTTCCTTCAAGATCTACGTCTACGCGACTGCGCTCGAAAACGGCTACAAGCAGACAACGACGGTGCGCGATGCCTCGCGCTCGTGCGGACGTTGGCATCCACAAAACTACGGCGGCAGTCACGGCTCGGGCGCGCGCATGCCGCTCTGGATGGGGCTCGCCAAATCCTACAACACGACAGCGGCAGAACTATCTTTCGCCGTCGGCCGCGACAAGGTCATCGACTTGACGAAGCGCCTCGGCGTCAGCGGCATCCGCAAGACCTGCTCTATGGCACTGGGCGATGGTGGC
>CADECN010000107.1 GCA_902825785.1 uncultured Hyphomicrobium sp.
CAGGGCATGGATATAGACCGTGTGGAACGGCACCTCCTTCATGAAGTGCAGCCCCATCATCATCATGCGGGCGACCCAGAAGAAGATGATGTCGAAACCCGTCACGAGCACGCTCGTCGGATAGTACCTGCCGAGTTCCGGTGTGTTGTCCGGCCAGCCCAGCGTCGAGAACGGCCACAGCGCGCTACTGAACCAGGTATCGAGGACGTCCTCGTCGCGCTTCAGCGCTACGTCCTTGCCGTACTTGGTCTTCGCGAGCCGCTGCGCTTCCGCTTCGTCCGCGGCGACAAACACATGGCCGTCTGGCCCGTACCACGCCGGAATCTGATGCCCCCACCAGAGCTGGCGCGAGATGCACCAGGGCTGGATGTTGCGCATCCACTCGAAGTAGGTCTTGTCCCAGTTCTGTGGGACGAAGCGTGTCTTGCCACCTTCGACAGCCGCGATCGCCGGCTTCGCAAGCTCAGCCGCGTTCACATACCACTGGTCCGTCAGCCACGGCTCGATGGCGACACCCGAACGGTCGCCGTGCGGAACCGTATGCGTCGTCGGCTCGATCTTTTCCAGCAGCCCCAGCGCATGAAGATCGGCGACGACACGTTTGCGCGCTTCGAACCTGTCGAGCCCGCGATAGGCCTCAGGTGCGGCGTCGTTGATCTTGCCGAACGCATCGAGCACATTGATCTTTTCCAGATCGTGCCGCTTGCCGACTTCGAAGTCGTTGAAGTCGTGCGCCGGCGTGATCTTGACCGCACCGGTGCCCTTGGTCGGATCGGAATAGGAATCGGCGACAATTGCAATCTCGCGCCCGACGAGCGGCAGCTTCACCTTTGCGCCGGCCTTGATCAGCGCCGCATAGCGCTCATCTTCGGGATGCACGGCAACGCCCGTGTCACCCAGCATGGTCTCGGGCCGCGTCGTCGCGACCACGATGAAGTCCCCGTCGTAGCCCTTGACCTTTTTCGCCAGCGGATAGCGGAAATAGTACATATGTCCGCTCGGGTCCTTGGCGAGCGTCTTGCCCAGCGCCTCCGCATCGAACGGCTTTTCATCGCCGTCCTTCCAGGTGAACGCGCCGCGCTTTTCGACCTGCACGACCTCCAGGTCCGAAATGGCCGTCTGGAACTTCGGGTCCCAGTTGACGAGCCGCTTGTCCTTGTAGATCAGCCCTTCGTTATAGAGCTGCACGAACACCTTGACGACGGCGGCGGACAGGCCGTCGTCCATTGTGAAACGTTCACGGCTCCAGTCGCACGAGGCGCCCAGCCGCTTCAGCTGGTTGATGATCGTGCCGCCGCTCTCTTCCTTCCAAGCCCATACCCGTTCGACGAACGCTTCGCGCCCAAGCTCGCGGCGCGAGGGCTGTTTGTCGGCGGCGAGCTGACGCTCGACGACCATCTGCGTGGCAATGCCCGCGTGGTCCGTTCCTGGCTGCCACAGCACATCGCGCCCACGCATCCGCTCGAAGCGCACGAGGATATCTTGCAGTGTATTGTTGAGGGCGTGCCCCATATGGAGCGAGCCAGTGACGTTGGGCGGCGGGATGACGATCGAGTAGGCGGCGTTCTTTCCACCCGCCGCGCCACGGCCGGCCTTGAAGGCGCCGGCCTTGTCCCATTCCTCATGGATGCGCGGCTCGATTTCGGCCGGCTGGAAGGTCTTTTCGAGCATGGGTGGGGGTGTCGCTTAATCAACCGCGGTTGTCCGCCCGGTCGTAAGGCCCCCCTTCCCACGCTGTCAACCTTGCACCTGTCGCGGCTGAGCCGGACTAGCGCAAGGTCTTGCGAACCTCGAACGTCGGCCCCGGGTACGGCGGCGGCTCAAACTGCTGTTGCTGCGGCGTTTGTGGCGTTGCCTGCGGTCCAATTTCGCTCTCGTTGCGCAGAGCACGCTCGACGATCTTGGGCATGTTCTCGGTCAACCATTGCTTCAGCATCGGCCTGAGCAGCAGCGCCGCAGCGTCCTCGATCGGATCACCCGTCCCGGTTTCAACCGGACCGGCACTCGGCAGCCTTGGGGGCGCCGGCGGCGGATAGGCTGCAGGCTGCGGAGGAAATTCCGGTGTTGGCTCGGGCGCCATTCCCATCGGCATCGGCGGCGCCATCGGAGGCGGCAGCGTTGATTGAGTTGATTGACGAGAAAGCTCACCCATTCGGTTGAGGCGCGTATCGAAGAACGATGTCATCTCGCGCGCGACCCCATCATTGGCGTGTTGCGCCCGTTCTGTCGGATCTTCCGCGCGCTGGATGGGAGCGATTGGTATGGGCGACACAACCGGCTTGGCGGCTGGCGGCTCAATCATGCGAGGTCCGCCCGCAGGCTCGAACCGCACAACTGTGCGCGATCTGTCGACATCGCCATCGGGCGCGGCCTTCAACGCCTCGGACAGCCGTCCGAGAATGTTGGGCTTCACCGGCTGCGGCGGTGTCGGCTTGAAGATCGATGGCAACTCGAACTCGGCTGCCTCCTCTGCAACCGGGATATCCCGGCGCAATGGCACCGCTTGCGCGCTTCCTTGATGTACCCTGAAACCGCCCTCGTCTGATATCGAGCTGCGTATCGAGGCCAGGATATCCTCGACGTTGTTATTCGCCCCTTTAGTCGTCGACATGACGCTACCTCGTCTGCGTACAAACTTTTACTCCGCAGAACCGCGCCGGCACCCCGCAATTTGCCCCTTCGGTTCGTCGTGCCCGGATTCCCGCAAAGACCGCCTGTGTGGCGCCGCGTCTCCGGTGACGGCGTGAAAATCCGGAACCCAGCCCCACACTGGACAACCAACTTATTCACGCAAGCTGTTGCAGTAAAGCCAACTCGCGGCGGTGATGTGGCGAGAGCGGCAAATTGAGGGATAGACTTAGGCATACCTCAAAAACGAGCGGCGCCGTCGGGCGCCGCTTTAAATCGTCACAAACGGTCTGAGCTTTCGCGTCGAACGTGATCTACTCGGCGGCCGATTTGTGGTTCGGCCCACGCTCAAGCAGTTCACGGCGTAGCGCCCGCTCGACGATTTTAGGCATGTTTTCCGACAACCACTGCTTCAACATGGGCCGCAACAGGTCGGCAACCGTATCTTCCATGGTGCGATGATCGAGGTCCGTCATCGACATCGAGATCGGTGCTGGCGTCAAAGCGCCGTCGGCCCGCTGGAAAAGCACCGTTTCGGCTTCCGAAGCTTTAGCCTGCCGCTCTTCGTCGGGCCGCACCTTTTGGTCCGGTGTCGGCGCCGCCGCCGGCGACGGGGTCAGTATGTCTGGATAGGGCCCAAGCTTTCGAATGGGTCCGATTGTGGCCGCGACACTGGGCGTGTTGTGCAGGTCGCGCACGACGAAAGGCTGCTCCGGCCTTTGTGGCTGCTGTCGCACCGCATCAGCCGGAGCCGCCGAGTCCGCCGTTTTGACACCTGACTGCACGCTACGTTCGGCCGTCACGTAGGCCGACACAGTCTCGGCAGCAACTTTCTCGGCTACCGGCACGCTCGACCACAGAGCCTCCTGCGCGGCCGCCACGACCGAATCCGTCACGGCAGCGCGAGAATTCTTCGTTTCCTGTGCCTGAATGGGAGCGATACTTACGGAAACGCGATCTGCCGTCTGACGCTGCTCAGCGTTCCTGTCTGGCGAGTCGTCAACGAATGAGGGCTGGACCGGCTGTGCCTCGACGAGCGTTTGTACTTGGGAACTGCGTTCGTCGCGCGCGGAGAATGGCGACGGCCCAAGTTTGAAGTCGAACGGATCAACGCTCGCGCCCCGATCCTGAGGTTCGAACGCGACACGCGAAACCGTCAGGCTCCGCTCCTCACGCTCGGTTTCATCGACCGAAATGGCTGCATCGGCACCCTCATCATCGATCGACTTCAGATCATCGCTCAAGAGATCGGAGAGCTGTTCGTCGATATCGCGAGTATCGGCCTTAGCGGGCGGCCCCAGGTCCTTCGCAGCTCGCGCTTCGTCACGCGTGAGAAGAGGGTTGGGTTCGCGCGCCGCCGGAAATATCGGCATCTCGGCTTTCGGAGCCGAAGCGGCGGCGGCGGGCGCCGGCGCGAGCGCCCGTGCCGGCGGCGCAGGCTCAACGCGCTGCGTTGGCGTGGCGGGCGATCGCCAAAAGGCGTCCCTTGCCCCAAAACTGCGATCCTCCGACACAACAGGCTTCGCTGGCGGAGTTGGGCGCGACCCGGGCGGATCTTCAGCAATGATTTTGCGGATCGAGGCAAGGATCTCCTCCATGCTCGGTTCGCTGCTGGCGTTCGCTTTCGTCATGCCGCACCTTCTGGACTTCGCATCACCCGCGCAACCGCTCTTGTAACGGCTCGGCTGCAGCGGGACTAGTCGAGGCCGCGAAACAAACCTTCTCGGCGCAAGTGTTGGCAGCGCCTACGGAATGCGCCCCGAAGCCTCCACGATCCGACAATGGTGACAGGTAGCAATTCAACCGGCAACGACCGAGCGAGACTTTATCCCCGAAGCACGGCAACGTCATGGCGGCAAATCGGTCACAGCCGATTTTCAGCGCGTCAGATGTCCAAAATCGGGACGTTGCATGGATCGCATTCCCGCCGGTCGGCGCACCACCGCGATCGCTACTTCAGCGGCCGCTCTACTTCGACCCGCGGCTCTATTTCCAGGCGCTCGCGGCGACCGTCGTCGTGGGTGATGTCCAGACCCCACCACTTACGGCGAACTTCCTGATAGTGAACCTCTGGATCGTACGCGACGTCGGAAGCGCCGAGCTCGGCGATGTTCAGCCGCCCAATCGCGGCGATGACCGAGTATGAAGCAACGATGACATCGCGCTTGGTCGTCTCGAGCTGCACCTGCGACTGCAGAAGCTCCTGCTGCGCGTTGAGCACATCGAGCAAAGTACGCTGTCCGACCTTTTCTTCCTCCCGCACGCCGTCAAGGGCAGTCCGGTTGGCGTCGATTTGAGCCTTGTCCGACTCACGCTTGGCACGGAAACCTTGTAGCTGCGACCATGCTTGTGCGACCTGCGACTGAGCGGCGGCACGCGCCTGTTCGATCTCTTGCAGTCGCGCAATATGCGCATGTTTGGACTGACGAACGCGGGCGTAGACTTCGCCGCCGTCCGAGTAGATCGGCACGTTCAGACGACCAACAACGCTTGCCGACTGCGTTTTATCGACGAATTCGCTGGAGTCGAAGTCTTCCTGCCAAGTCGCCTCGATTTGCGCTTCCGGCAAGAGCTCTCCGCGAATTTGATCGACGGTAAAACGGGCGGCCTGTTCGAGGTAAAGCGAGCCCACGACCTGCGGGTTTTCCTGCGTGCCAATGCCGATCGCCTCATCCAGCGAGCGCGGCAGCAGCTTGATGTTCGGACTTGGATCGCTGAGATTGCGGGGCGGCGAGCCCACCACCTGCTGATAACCCGCCCGGCTTGACTTCAAGTTTGCCCGGGCGAGGTCGAGATCCGACTGACCGAGTGCACGGCGCGCTTCCGCCTGCGCCACGTCGGTTTTCGTCACTTCGCCGACGCTGAAGCGGTCCTGTGTGGCGCGCAGCTCTGCGGTCAAAAAGTTCAGGTTGCTTTCACGTAGCCGCACGATCGCTTGGTCGCGAACGACGTCGCCGTAAGCCGTTACGGCATCGAGCAGGACCTGCTGTTCGACAAGGCGCAGGTTTTCGCGTCCAGCGCGAACATTCGCTTCGGCCGCGTTGACGGCGTTCGTTACACGAAAACCGCGAAAAATCGGCTGCACGAGCTGTACTGCGTAGCCCTTCGAGGTGTTGTCGTCGTTGCCAATGATCGGCGGCTTCACCTTGGTGTGCTGGTAGGTGATATCGGCGGTCGCATTGATGCTCGGCCTATATCCGGAATTCGCACGCGCCACGTCTTCGTCGGTCGCGCGCAGCCGTGCGCGTTCCGCATCAAGCTGCGGGCTGTAGTGATAGGCTTGCGACAGCGTCTCGACGAGATTTTCGGCGAAGACCGCCGGAGACAGCGCGACGAGCGCGGCTACCGAAAGCGCACAAGCGCTCAGCCGCGGCAAAACCCGCGAACGGCCGTAGCCCAAAAGCTGCGTTGCCTTAGATCCCATCCACTCCGCAGTACCGCTTGGCGACCCCTTCGCCTCCCGGCACTTCCCCCGTGCTGTGAACCTCGAATGAGGCACTCGCTCCAGATGCATAGAGCGATTCGGCGACGTTGCCCCCCGGCCCGTTTCACCATCGAACCGATTTTCTATCGGAAAAATCTGCGACATAGGCGAACTTGGCACCCCTGCTCTGCCGAATTGCGCGCGTCCGTTGCCGATTTCCCACTAATTTTGTCGTTGGATCGCCGCGGACGTAAGTCCGTGACGAACCTGATACTTCGCTCTTTAGAGGCGGGAAAAACGCGACGCTTCGATAAGGTGCCGATTCCCTTTACGAAGTGTAAATAAGTGTAAACCGCCCACCCAGAATGAGTGCACATCTGCACCACCTATGGCACCCCAATGGCATCAACGGAATAACGGCGGCGCTAGAGGCGGAAGGGCGCGACGTCGGCCTCGAATCCCGCCAGTGGTGGCGCACCCGCCTCGAACGCGACACGGCGCGCAATGCCGCCTGACGTCTGCCGCAGGCTAACGGCGCGCCCGACGCCACGGTCCATGTCCACGGCGACCAGCCGGCCACCCGGTGCGAGTTGCTTGGTCAGCCCTTCAGGAACCTGCTGGGTGGCGCCTTCGATCAGGATGACATCGAATTGTGCGCCTGCGGGCCATCCCGCATTGAGCGGCCCGGCTTCGACCCTGACTTTGCCAAGCCCGAGCCCAGCGAGGACCCCTCGGGCGCCCTCAGCCGCCTGAGCTGACGGGAGAAGCGCGATCACATCGCCGCCCAGTTTCGCGGCAATGGCGGCCGCGTAGCCGCTCGCCCCGCCAATGACGAGGACTTTGTCTGTCGCCTCAATCTGAGCGAGCTGAACCAGCCGCGCGAGCGTACGTGGCGCGAGCATCGTTTGGCCCGGCGCCACATCCAGCACCTCGTCCATGTAGGCAAGCCCCGCCAGCGCTGGCGGCACGAAGGCCTCACGAGGCACGGCGAGCATGGCCGCAATAATGCGCCGGTCGGTAACGTCGCTCGGACGTACCTGGCTTTCCACCATATTCTTGCGTTGCAGAGCGCTGTCCGCCATCCCTCGCCTCCGCTCGACCGCTGGCATCAGGCCGCCAGTCGTCGATTTGCATAAACCAGCCAACACGATACGCAAGCCCTCCGCTGTGATAGTCGAAACGGCCTGTCCTACCTTCAAGCGGCCCCTACCTTCGCTTGTACAAAGTCATCGCGCCATGGTAGACGCGGCCCTCCAACTCAATGCTGCCGGTCTAAACCCGCAGACTTGAACATTGAGCAGGCGTCGAGGCCACGTGGCGGAGTGGTGACGCAGCGGACTGCAAATCCGCGTACCCCGGTTCAATTCCGGGCGTGGCCTCCATTGCCTTCGACACTGAAAATCACGCGAAATTCGCCGCATCTGGCGGCCTCAAGCTACAAGGTTTTGCGCCTTCGCTTCCGCCATCAGCTCTGTGAGCACGCCGACCGCCAGCGTCGCCCCGCTCTTGGCCCCGGCGATAGAACCGACAGGGGCACGGATGCGCTGCAAGTCGCCATCCGCCACACCGCGAAGTCTGAGTTCGCGCAACCTCTCGCGGTGTACGGCATGGTTGCCGAGCGCCCCAACGTAGAAGCAGCGCGTCGCAAGAACCTTTTCGAGCACGTCCAGCTCGTTGTGATGTTCGTGAAAAACGAGCACGACCGCGGTCGCGAAATCGAGGTCTTGTATCGACGCCTCAAGGCTATCCGTCTCGACTTGCGACAGTCCGGCGGAAGTCGCGAAGCTATCTCGCATCGCAGCGTCCATCGTTGCGACGCGCAGTTCGATCCCGAGAGCGCGCGCCAGCGCCGCTATCGCAATTAGACCCGGTCCTGCGCCGGCAAGAACCAGCCGTAGCGCAGGCGGATAGACACGCTCAAAAGCGTCCTCGATCCGTGCGCTCGCGCGCACGGGCACGTGATGAGCAGCCGCAAGAACGCGGCTCACGCCCGCCGCAAGATCGGTCCTAAGCAGCGCCGGCCGTCTGAGCCGACGCTGCACTTCAAGTTCGCCGAGCTGAGCTTGCGTGAGCCCCTGATCGAAATAAAGATCAAGTCCGCTGCCGCATGGCAGCCGGATATCGAGGTAGGGCGAGTTCTTGCCATAGCGAACCATCCGGTTTCGGCCATTTTTGAGCACCGCCAATGCCTCAAGCACCACGGCCTGCTCGAGGCAGCCGCCCGACAGATAGCCAGCGTAGCGCCCGTCTTCGCAGACCGCCATCTGCGCGCCGACGTGCCTCGGCGCTCCGCCCTCGACACCAACGAGCGTAACAAGAACGCCGCGAAGCCCCCGAGCCATCCATTCGTGCAGCCGCCCGACAGCATCTTCCTGCTCAAGCAGACCTCCGACGAGCGACGCGCTATCGCTGCGCGGCTCTATGGGCTTGCGATCATCATCGCGCGCGACGTTCTTCTGCAAACCCATGCGACTACCTCCCCGCCAGGAAGTCGTTACGTCCAACGCGCGATATGGAACACGCTAAACGCTTGCTATCGCGCTGAATGTCCTCGACGGCTCCAAACACGAAAGTGATATGAGATCGGGCCGCCTCTTCTGCAATCGCAGGGTTGCCGGTAATTACGGCCTCGCCGATTTCGATGTGCTGCTTGAGAAGCATCTCACGCACGCCCGGGCGCTTGTAGAGGTTCTCGCGATTGAAAAAGACGTTGTTGCGCAGCAGTTCGCTCAACGCTCGCATGACGTGCAGCACGATGAAGTTGTGGCTCGCTTCGTAGATCAGCACGTGCAGGTTGACGTCCGCCTGTGCTTCGCGCGCCGGGTCCGTACTCTTGTGCGCCTTGCGCATATCGCCGAGGCAGTCGCGGATCGCATCTCTGTCGACCTGCGTGGCGCGCTCAGCCGCCATGCGCGCCGCTTGCGCTTCCACCCACTGCCGAAACTCCAGATAATCCTGCGCCGCGTTCTGATGATCACGGTACAGATTGGCGAGCGGCATCATCACCGGCAGCAAGAATTCCGCGACCGACGTGCCGCCGCGTGACGGCTTTAAAAGTCCCCGATCAACAAGTTTTTCCAGCGCTTCGCGCAGCGACGGTCGCGACACATCGAGCCTTTGCGCAAGCTCGCGTTCGGACGCGAGCTTCTCGCCCGGACGCAGTGCACCCTCGAGAATAAGTTTCTCGATGCGCGTCGCAATGGCGTCCGCAACTCTCTGCGTCCGCATAACGTCCGAGCGATTTCCCCCGGCGAAACCCCGATGGAATTATTGTGCAGCGCCGGTTTCATCTGACGGAAGTTTATAACAGGCTTTAACCCGTCGCCACGTGTGGTATGTTTTTTTTACCAGTCTCCCATGCCGGTGTTTGGGCAAAGCAACAACGGGCAAGGCAAACGCATGTGGTCACAGGTGTATGACCCGTTCGGCAGCGTCGTCCTTTCGACGGCCGTCGCGGCCATCCCGGTTGTCGTGCTGCTTGGTTCCATTGGCATTTTTGAAGTGCGCGCGCACATCGCAGCGCTGCTCGGCCTGATCTCCGCACTCATCGTCGCCGTGTTCGCCTACGGAATGCCTCCCCAAATGGCCGGCATGGCCGCCCTCTACGGCGCCGCCTTCGGATTGCTTCCCATCGGCTGGATCATTCTCAACGTCATCTTTCTCTATCAATTGACGAGTGAGAAGGGCGAGTTTGCCGTTCTGCAGCGCTCCATCAGCTCAATCAGCGACGACCGCCGCCTCCAGCTCCTTTTCATCGCATTTTGCCTCGGCGCTTTTTTTGAAGGTGCTGCTGGCTTTGGAACGCCCGTCGCCGTTACTGCGGCCATGCTGATTGGCCTCGGCTTTCCACCGCTCGCCGCGTCCGGCTTGTCGCTGATAGCGAACACAGCACCGGTGGCATACGGAGGACTTGGAACGCCCGTCATCGCTCTCGCAGCCGTTACGGGGTTGGACCTGCACGAGCTCTCGGCCATGATCGGGCGTCAGCTACCCTTCTTCTCCGTGATCGTGCCGTTCTGGCTGATCTGGGCCTTCGTCGGACTGCGCAAAACGCTCGAAGTCTGGCCGCCGGTCGTCGTTGCCGGCGTCTCGTTCGCCATAACGCAATACCTTGTCTCGAACTTTCACGGCCCCTGGCTCGTCGACATCATTGCTGCGATCGTCTCGATGGCATCTCTGGCGGCATTCCTGCGCGTTTGGAAGCCTGACAATCCGATGACAGAAGTTCCCTCGGCAGCACCCGTGCCGGTCGAGGTGGCACCCGCAGGCGGCGCGATCGCTGCGCCGGCGATCAGGCGCGCCTGGACACCTTGGATCGTGCTGTCGCTGTTCGTGTTCGCCTGGGGTACGCCGCAGGCTCGAGCTGCACTCGACGGACTTTGGTCGGCGAAGATACCGGTCACCGGCCTCAACGAGATGGTGCAGAAGGTTCCACCGGTCGTCGCTGCCCCGCACGCCGAAGCGGCGGTTTACAATCTGAACCTCCTGTCGGCGACCGGAACAGGCATATTTCTGGCGGCCATCGTCTCAGGCCTGTTTCTCG
>CADECN010000108.1 GCA_902825785.1 uncultured Hyphomicrobium sp.
CGCTGGCTTTTCCTCGATGGACGTCGCGCGCCCATTCGCGTCGAACGCCACGACGCCGTACCGCTCCGGATCGGCCACCTCGTAGGCGAACACCGTCGCCCCGCGCGGTCGCGCCGCCGCCGCGCGCAGCAACTGCGTGAAGTTATGGCCGTAAAAGATATTGTCGCCCAGGATCAGCGCGCACCGGTCGTCGCCAATGAAATCTCGGCCAATGATAAATGCCTGCGCGAGCCCATCGGGCGAGGGCTGCACCGCGTAGCTGAGCCGAATACCGAACTGATGTCCGTCGCCCAGCAGCTTTTCGAAAAGCGGCTGGTCGTGCGGCGTCGTGATGATCAGGATATCCTGGATACCCGCCAGCATGAGAGCCGACAGCGGATAATAGATCATCGGCTTGTCGTAGACGGGCAGCAACTGCTTCGAGATCGAGAAGGTCAGCGGATAAAGACGGGTTCCGCTGCCCCCGGCTAGGATGATGCCCTTCAGTCCACTCACGTCTGCCTCCCCTGGCATAATATCATTTTGACCGTCGCGGCGCTCAGGCCCGCGCCGGCCCGATTAAAGTGTCGAGGCAATTCGATAACGCATTATCCCACGTCCGCATCTCGATCCCATGCACGTCTCGCAGCTTCTCGGTCGCCAGCAATGAATACGCTGGACGGCGTGCTTTGGTCGGATATTCGCAGGTAGCTATCGCATGAACCGGCGCGTAGGGCCCGCCCCGCAGCCGCGCCCCCTCCAGGATTGCACGCGCGAACCGGCACCACGTCGTCTCTCCCGCATTGGCGGCATTGAAGATGCCGAACCGGTTGCCCGCTGATGCTGGCTCCGTCACGCGAGTGACGAGTGTCGAGACAACGCGTGCGAGGTCGTCCGCGAACGTCGGGCTGCCGTGCTGGTCGTCGACGACTTTGAGTTCCGGCCGGCTCTCGGCAAGCCGCAGCATCGTCTTGACGAAATTGTTGCCGTATGGGCTGCAAACCCAGGCCGTGCGCAAAATGATGTGTCTTGGGTTCGCCTGCGCGACCAGCTGTTCGCCCTTGAGCTTCGTGCGGCCGTAGACGCCGAGCGGGGCGCACGGATCGTCCTCGAAATAGGCGGACGACTTGCTGCCGTCGAACACGTAGTCGGTCGAGAAATGAATGACGGGCGCGCCGACGCCGGCAGCGGCTTGCGCTACGGCGCCAGCGGCGGTGGCATTGATCGCCTCCGCGATTTCGGGTTCGTCCTCAGCTTTGTCGACGGCCGTATAGGCGGCCGGATTGACGACGACGTCAGGGCGCGCCGCTTCGATCGCCGATTTGACCCCGTCCGGGTCCGCAAGATCCACGTTTGGGCGCGCGATCTGTACAACTTCGTGTCCATCAGCTGTGAGCCGCAGGAACGCAGCGTGCGCGACCTGGCCACTGCGCCCCACGACCACGACACGCCGTTTGACGACGCTCACGGAGATGTCTCTTTTGATGTCGCCGTTTGCCTTGCTCCGCCTTGCCCCAGCAGACCAAGACGGGTGCCCGAATAGACGCCCTCGCGCAGCGGACGCCACCAATCCTCGTTATCGAGGTACCAGCGGACCGTCGCGGCAATCCCAGTCGCGAAGGTTTGCTCGGCGCGCCATCCGAGTTCCTGTTCGATCTTGCTCGGGTCAATCGCGTAGCGACGGTCATGCCCTGGGCGGTCCGTCACGTGCGTGATGAGCGTGCGCCGTGACGCTGTGCCCGGTCGCAATTGATCCAGCACGTCGCAGATGTGGTGGACGACCGAGATGTTCTCCATCGGTGCGCGGCCACCGACGTTGTAGGTTTCGCCCACACGGCCGCGCTCGACAGCGAGCGTCAGCGCCTTGACGTGATCGTCGACGTACAGCCAGTCGCGAACCTGCTTGCCGTCGCCGTAGACGGGCAGCGTCTTGCCCTCCAGCGCGTTGAGGAGGACGAGCGGGATAAGTTTTTCGGGGAAATGATAAGGACCGTAGTTATTCGAGCAATTGGTGATGAGCGTCGGCAGGCCGTAGGTTTCGCGCCATGCGCTGACGAGATGGTCGGAAGACGCTTTGCTTGCCGAATACGGCGAGCGCGGATCGTAGGCCGTCGTTTCCACGAAATAGCCATCGGGCGGCAGCGATCCATAGACCTCGTCGGTCGAGACGTGCAGGAAGCGGAAGCGGTCCTTGGCCGCGCCCTCAAGTCCATCCCAGTACCGTCGCGCCGCCTCCAGCAGCACGTGCGTGCCAAGAATGTTCGTGCGTATGAATTCTGCCGATCCCGTAATCGACCGGTCGACGTGGCTCTCGGCCGCCAGGTGCATGACCGCGTCGGGCGCGGTCGTCGCGAAGATGCGCTCCATCGCCGCCGCATCGCAGATGTCGGCCTTGACGAAGCGATAGTTCGGGCTGTCAGCGACGGGTGCGAGCGAATTGAGATTGGCCGCGTAAGTCAACTTGTCGACGTTGGTGACGGTCCAGCCGCGATCGGCGACCAGATGGCGAACCAGTGCGGACCCTATGAACCCCGCGCCGCCGGTTACGATAACCCGCATCAGATGATCGCCCCTCAAGCAATTAGAAGACGTGGCCCAGGTCTTTCAGCAGCGGCAGCCGAGCATCCTTGTCCGACAGGACCGCTTTGTCGGCTGCAACTGGCCATTCGATACCGAGCGTGGGGTCCGACCACAAGACGCCGCCATCGCTTTCGGGCGCGTAATAGTCGGTTACCTTGTAAAGGAACTCGGTATCGGGCTCGAGCGTGCAGAAGGCGTGCGCGAACCCGACCGGGATAAACAGCTGGGCCCAGTTTTCCGCCGAAAGCTCGGCAGCGACGTGCTTGCCATAGGTGGGCGAGCCGTTCCGCAGGTCTACCGCCACGTCGAGAACACGGCCGCGCGCCACCCTGACGAGCTTTGCTTGCGCGTGCGGCGGCTTCTGGAAGTGCAGGCCACGGATCGTTCCGACGTCTGCTGAAAGCGAATGATTATCTTGAACGAAGTTTTCTTTAATGCCGCTCTCTTCCAAGACGCGCGCGTTGTAGGTCTCGGAGAAGAAGCCGCGTCGGTCGCCGAAGCGCTTGGGCACGATGAGCTTGACGTCGGTAATGGCAAGCGCGGTGATCTGCACGCAAGACGCCTCTTCGGAGAGCGGTAGGATGGTGTGCCATCGCACGCTATATAATGGGGCGCAAGCGGCTGACAGGGTGAGAACTTTGGTCTTTTTGGCGAAGCGCGACGTTATCGCGCAAGCCGGTGTTCGACGAGCAACGCGTTGTACGTCCGGACATAAGTCTTTTGAGGCAAACTGATGAAATATGTTCGCTCGGTGTGCTCACAATGGCCTCAACGAGCGCGCTCAAAACTGTATTCGCCAATTGTGCTGTTTCCTGCGCTTACGTGCGATGCGTAAATGTGAAGAATGACGACGACCAGCCATAAAGAAATCGACGCGCCCGGGGGTGGCGGCGCGACCATTGTGCTCTCGACGTTTAACGGGGTGCGCTTCCTCGACGAGCTTTTAAGATCGCTGAGCTGTCAGAACTATCCAGACGTCGATCTCATCGTTCGGGATGATGGTTCGAGCGACGCGACGGTCGATATCCTGGAGCGATGGAAAGGCCGTCTGCGCATACGCGCCATAGAGCGCGCTCACAACATTGGCGCCAGCCAAAGTTTTTTTCGTCTGCTGAATATGGCGCCGAAGGATCGCTTCGTACTGCTCGCGGATCAGGACGACATTTGGTACCCCGACAAGGTAGCGCGCGCGGTCGCGGCATTGCGCGCCGCAGGCGATGCGCAGCCCACGCTTTACTGCGCGCGACTGGCCGTGTGCGATAGCAACGGCAATGTCGTGAACCACTCACCCTTGTGGCCAAATCCACCGTCATTCGGCAACGCCCTGGTCGAGAACATCGCGACCGGCTGCACGATCGCGCTCAACCCCGCGTTTATGCGACTGGTACACGGCAGCCGGGTGCCAAAGCGCGCCATCATGCACGACTGGTGGCTGTATCTGATGGCAACGGCGTTCGGCTCGGTCGTTTATGATCCGAACCCGTGCGCGTCCTATCGTTTGCATGAAAAGAACGTCGTGGGCTTGCCCTCGAACCGCATCCATTGGCTCGCATCAAGGATCAAGCGCCAGCGAACCGGAAACTTTGCCTGCCGGGTGCTTCCCCAGGCCATGGAGTTCCAGGAGATCTTCGACGACCGGTTGAGCGAACGCGACGCTGCCGCGATCGCTATGCTGCGAGATACCGTAACTTGGAGCGGGCGTTGGCGCTTCATCCGGCAGGATCGGGTGCAACGCCAGTTCGCGTTCGACACCCTTGCGCTCAAGGCGCTCGTGGCCGCGCGCCGGTCTGGAACGCGCTGACGGTGGCATAGTTAAGTCCGATCGCCGACCGCCAAACGCTTTAGACGGGCCATTAACCGCAGCGATTTCGGCGTGTTGCCGGCTGTCCTTTGTGCCAGTGCTGCGTCATACCCACCTCTGGGTGACGGCAGGAGCGGTGTTATCCTGCCGCGTCGTCCCCAAGGCCTCAGATTATGACCGATACGACAGCGACAGGAAATCGACGCAGCCCGACCGACGCGCGCCCCGCCCGCATGGACGCGCTGGCGACATTGCCTGTCTTCCTGAAACTCGCCGGCAAACGCGCGCTACTCGTGGGTGGAAGCGAGCCAGCGCTCTGGAAAGCCGAACTGCTGGCAGCGGCGGGTGCCGACGTCGACGCGTATAGCGAAACATTCGTTGAGGAGTTCGCAGGCCTCGCCGCGAACCCACCGTCGGGCTCCGTCACGCTGCACACCCGCGTCTGGCGGCCCGAAGACCTCGTCGGGTCCGCCATCGCCATCGCAGCCATGACCGACGACGCGGAAGCAGAAGCCTTCGTCGCGGCGGCACGCGCCGCCGGCGTGCCCGTCAACGTCATCGACCGGCCCGAGTATTGCGCCTTCCAGTTCGGCGCCATCGTCAACCGCTCGCCGCTGATCGTCTCGATATCGACCGACGGCGCGGCGCCCGTTTTCGCCCAATCCATCCGCTCGCGCATCGAGGCGCTTCTGCCAGCGGGCTTCAAGCGCTGGGCCGAGGCGGCCAAGGCCTGGCGGCAAAAGGCGAATGCACGCGGCGCGACCATGGCCGATCGCAGGCGGTTCTGGGAACGGTTTTCGGAACTTGCCGTCGCCCAGGCGCAGCGCCCTCCGGTCGAGGCGGACCTGGATGCGTTACTTGACGCCGCCGCCGCCGAGCGTGCCATGCGACGCGGGCGCGGTTTTGTTACGCTGCTCGGCGCCGGGCCGGGTGATCCGGAGTTGCTCACTCTTAAGGGCGTCCGCGCGCTCAGGTCCGCCGACGTCGTGCTCTATGACGACCTCGTCAGCGAACCCGTCGTTGAATTCGCGCGCCGTGAGGCAAGGCGTATTCGAGTTGGCAAGACCGGCTATGGCCCAGCCTGCAAGCAGACCGAGGTCAACGCCTTGATGGTGCGCCTGGCCGGCGAAGGCGCGCGCGTCGTGCGTCTGAAGTCCGGTGACCCGATGATCTTCGGCCGTGGCGGCGAAGAGGTCAGCGAACTCGAAGCGTCCGGAATCGATTTTGAAGTGATCCCCGGCGTATCGGCCGCGCAGGCCGGCGCGGCACGCCTGAAGAGGTCGCTGACCCACCGCGATCATGCCAGACGCCTTCAGTACGTGACCGGCCATTCGCGCGAGGGCCGCTTGCCCGAAAGTCTAGACTGGGCGGCGCTTGCCGATCCCAACGCCACGACCGCCGTTTACATGGCACAGCGCACGTTAACCGAGTTGAGCGCGCGCGTGACAGCGGCCGGTTTGTCGCCCGATACGCCCGCCTTCGCCATGATCGACCTCACACGGGACTCCGAGCACGTCATCGCCGCCACCATTGCGACCTTGCCTGAGAAACTCGCCGCCGCCGCGATTTCCGGCCCCTGCCTGGTGATGTTTGGCGAGGCGCTCCGCACCACCGACGCGGACCAGCAGAAGCAAAGTGTTGCGATCGTGCCGGAAACAGTTCCCTGAGGGAAAAACTCAATCGCAACTGTCGAGTGTCGCCAAAGCGCTCGAATTCGGTCCCGATTCAGTCCGTTAGCGTTGCCAAACCGCACCGGTCGTCGGCTTGGAATGACACTGAGTGTTGTCTATAAACGGGCGTTGGGGGTCTCGCGGGTCATGCCAAGTCGCCGTGAGGAGCAGAAGTCGCATCGTGATCGTCTCGCGAGGGGCGGCGCAGCTGCGTTCTTTGCTGCTGCGTGATCGATTGGGAGTCGCGTTTACTGATGCGTTGCCGTCCGACCTACTGGCTGTGGGGGCTTATCCCGATCGCGATCCTGAGCTGGGTGGCGGTGTATTTCGAATCCGAGGCCATCCAGAGCGATCTAGGGCTCCGCGCGAACGAGGCGCTGCAGCGCGCGGGCTTGGCGTGGGCGGTGCCCGCTTTCGACGGCCGTGATGCCGCGATCAGCGGAAGCGCGGGCGACGACAACGATGGGGCCCGCGCGCTTGCGACCATCCGCAGTATTTGGGGCGTCCGCATCGCCGAGGATCATTCCGGCCTGATCGAGCGCGCCGACCGGTTTGTCTGGAAGGCGGTATCGCAGGGCGGAAACAAATTGGTTTTGACGGGCTTCGTTCCGAGCGAGCAGGCGCGCAAATCGATCGTCACCGCCGCCCGCAATCGGTTTTCCCGCTACAAGATCAGCGATGAGATGCGTCTGGCCCGCGGTGCGCCCGACATCGAGCCATGGACCGCCGGCACGAACTTCGCGCTGACGCAGCTCGCGGAGCTGAAGCAGGGTGCCGTAGAACTTTCCGCACTCGATTTATACATCGCCGGTGAGGCCGCGACGCCGCCGGCCTACCGTAGCGTCAAGGCCGCTCTGAAAGACGGTTTGCCCCGCAATGTCGCCCTCGCGCGCGACAAGGTCACGCCGCCGACTGTATCTCAATACGCGCTCCAGGCCCGCTACGACGGTAGCGCGCTCGAGATTACCGGTCTGGCGCCCAGCGAAAAATCAAATGCTGGCACCGCCGATCGCGCCAAGCGTTTCTACGGCTCCGCTCGTATCAACAACAAGCTCGAGATTGCGGCCGGCGCGCCCAAGGGATGGGACGAGGCGTCCGCCGTTGCGCTCGAGCAGATGTCGAAGCTGCGCTCGGGCGAAGTGGACATTCGCGGCGAGGAACTGCTCTTTAAGGGCGAAGCAGCCGACGAGGCGACCGCAAGTGCCGTTCGCCGTCAGTTGAAGCTCGATGTGCCGCAGAACTACAAGGTCGTCGAACAGATCCGCTTCCCGCGCTCACCCGTGCCTGATCCGACCGCCGGATACGTGATGGGAATTTCGCACGGTGGTGGCGCCGTCGAGGTCACGGGCATGGTGCCGAGTGAAGCGGCGCGCGCCGCGCTTGTTGACGCCGTCAAGGCGCGCTTCCCCGGCCGGACTGTCTCCGACCGGACGCAGATCGTGGCCGGTGCGCCCGACGGCTGGCAGCAATGCGTCGTCGCCGGACTGGCCTCGCTCGCACGCTTGCAGAACGGCAAATCGATCCTGACCGACCGCAACCTGTCGCTGACGGGCGCAACCGACGATTACGCGGTATCGCAAAGCGTGCCGCGCGACGTGAAAGCCGCCGTCGGCCGGACGTGCGAAGCGGTCGCCGACGTGACGTTCACGGGCGACCTGAAGGCCAATCTGACCTGGAAGGCGACCCGCGCCGACAACGGCATGATCCGGCTGGAAGGACAGGTGCCCGACGACGCCACGCGCGACGAGGTATTCGAGACGGCGCAGCAGTTCTTCTCCGGCGCGAGCGTGACGGAGAACATGACGTCGGCCGGTGCGCCGCCCGAGCCCTGGTTTACCGCCGCACGGACCGGCTTGAAGCAACTTTCGCGCCTGCGCCGTGGCGAACTCACCATTGCCGGCGCGGATGTGACGCTGCGCGGCCTGGCGGATAGCTCGACGGTTGCGAGCGAAGTGCAAAGCGCCGTGAAGGGTGATCTACCCGAAGGCTTCAAAGGCAATCCGATCATCGAGGTTATGAGCGCAAACGAACGTGCCGCCGATCAGTGCCAGGAGTTGATGCGTCAGACCACCGCCAAGGGCACCATCAACTTCTCACGCGCGAGCGCCGACCTGACGAGCGACAGCGCCGAGACGCTGCGCGAACTTGCCGAGATTGCCAACGAATGCCCGACGTTCCGGATCGAGATCGAGGGCCACACCGACGCGGAAGGCACCGACGAGCGCAATCAGCGACTGTCGGACCGTCGCGCCCGCTCCGTGGCTGATTTTCTCGCCCAGAGCGGCGTTGATTCGCGCCGGCTTTCGGCCGTCGGATACGGCGCGACCCGCCCCGTTGCCGACAATGAATCCGACGCGGGCAGAGCACGCAACCGGCGCATTGAATTTGTCGTGAAGGCTAACTGAGGCGCGACCGCGGAACAGGGACCTGATGGACTATCTCTTCGTCAATCTCATCTGGTGGATCGCCCTGGCATTCGTGCTGGGGTTAATCGCGGGTTGGACATCGTGCGGCGAGGGCGAACCATGAGCGTGCGCGCACGAGCCATCGCAATACCGGCGCGGGAGGTCCGCGCGCCATGACCTTTTTGCTGCTGCAGACATTCCTGCTGCTGCTCGCCGCCTATTTCCTCGGCGCATTCCTGGCGTGCGTCGCGAAAAAGATTCTCCGCCCATCCGCGTTTGACGATGCGGCCATCGCCGTTCCCGCAACTGCAGCCGTCGCACGCGCGCCGATCGGTTTGCCGCCGCTCGACATTCCGCCCGTCATGCAGCCGCCTCCGGTCGTCGCGCGTCCTGCGCCGCCGCCGCCGAGGCGGCGCGCTGAACCAGCGCAGCGCGGCGCGCTCCCACTTCAGCCGATGATCGAGACGGGCCAGCGCCCGCCGCCGCGCCAAATCGTGGCCTCTGTCGATCCCAGCCGCTTCGAACGCGCGCTCTTCGGTCCGGACCCCAACGAGGGGATACCGCGCCACCCGATCCTGGAACTTTTCCCGTCGACCCGCACATGGGTGACGGGACCGCCCGAACCGTGGCCACCGAAGCCGAAACCGCTGCCTGAGCCGGAGCCGGTAGCCGAGGTTGAATCCGAGCCGCCGATTACTCAATCGGCGGCGGGCGATCCTGCGACTGCGAACATGGGTCCGGGTGCTCTTTCGCGCTCCGCTACCGCCGCAGGCTCCGCCGTCAAAGGCGCGGGCAGTGCCATCGCGACCGGACTTGGCTCCTTGTTCAGGCGCAAGCCCGCTGCGGCAGAACCTGAGAAGGCTGGCGATCAGGAAGGCGCCGAGGACGAGACGACCGTTCCGGCGACGCCGTTGCCGGCGCGCGCCGATAAGCCCGTGGAGCAGGAAGCGCCCCGTAGACCGGCACCCGTTCCATCGCACAAGTTCGACACATCGGGCGGCGATGACCTGCAGCGTATCCGAGCCATCGACGCCGAAACGGAACGCCGACTGAAAGAGCTCGGCGTTGCGATGTTCGACACGATCGCCACCTGGACGCCTGCCGACGTGAAGCGGATCAACGATGCGCTGGGCTTGACCGACCGCATTGACCGCGAACAATGGATCGAGCAGGCGCAAATTCTCGCCAAGGGCGGCGAGACCTACTATTCGCGCAATCGCGCCGCAGCGATCCGCGCGGCGGCGAAGGCTTTGACTGCGCCAACGCCGCCGCAGGCCATTGCGGCGTCTTCGCCCGCGCCTTCCGTTGCTCCCGCGGCTGTCGTCACGCCGACGCCCGAGCCCGAGGATTCAGAACCGGAATTCGAAGCGACCTTCGAAGACGTCGAGGCGGAGTCAACGCCGGATCAAAGCGAAATCGTTGAGGCCACGCCGCCGCCCGAAAGCGTTCTGCCGATGCAGCAGGCTCGGCCGCAACCGGGCGCGGCCGAGCCCCGATCCGAGCCGAAGTCCGTAGCCGAAATGGCGGCCGCCGCCGCAGCAGCCATCGCGGCCGCCTCAGCCAGCGTCACTCGCGGCATAAAGCCGATCGAACCGATCTCACCGCTGTCGAAGGTCGATCCGAACATCTCGATGCCGACCAAGCTGCAGGACGCGATCCGCGAGCGCGAAGCTCAGGCAGGTTCGGCGCGCCGCGACCTCTCGATCGAGGAAATGCAGGCGCACGGCGATTACCTGGAGGAAGATGGCGACGATCTGAAGCGCATTCGCGGCATTGGCGTGCTGATTGAGAAGCGGCTGACCGCCATGGGCATCACGCGCTACGACCACATCGCCAACTGGACGAGCGCCGACATCGACCGCGTCAGCCAGGTTCTGGACTTCAAGGGCCGCATCGAGCGTGAAGGCTGGGTCGAGCAGGCACGCATCCTGGCGAGCGGCGGCGATACCGAGTTCTCTCGCCGCGTCGACCGGGGCGACGTCGACACCTCGCGCGATAGCTAGCGCGCCGCAGTTTCAGGCGGCGCGCCGCGCTGGCGTTACGTA
>CADECN010000109.1 GCA_902825785.1 uncultured Hyphomicrobium sp.
ATTGGCCAGGCGACAGGCAAACTCGCAATCGTCTCGGTCGACCCAACGCGCAAGCTCCTGCAGCGCGCCGAAAGCGCCGCCGCCGACACCGAGCGCAAGACGCTTGAGGATGAACTTGAAAAACTGCGCGATGAACGTTCCATCATCGAGGCCGAGGCACAGGCCGCGGACACGCAAAAGGCGCTGATCGGAAATCTCGCTCAGCTGCCGACAAGGCCTGCTGCGCCAACCGGCACCATGACCGCCGGCGAGGACTGGCCTCGCGTTCTGTCGATTATTGCGCAGGGCACGCAAGAGGCAGGCAGGCTCGCGCTTGAGGCGCAACGCAAGCTGCGCGATGTGGATCGCCGCATCGAAGATGTCGACAGGAAGCTCGCGGCACTCCCTCCGCCCCGAACGCAGCAGACCGAAGTCCGTGTGTATGTCGAAGCTGAAAGTCCACTCGATGCCGAATTGACAATCCGCTATCAGGTTCCGAGCGCGAATTGGGCCCCGATCTACGATGCGCGGCTGAAGACCGGAAACAAGACCGAGCCGCCCAAGCTCAATTTGGCGCGCCGCGCGGCAATTTCGCAGCGAACAGGAGAGCCCTGGAATGACGTTGCATTGACACTTTCCACCTCGCGCCCGGCGGAGAGCGCATCTCTGCCCCACATCGATTCCCAAATCGTCGACTTCGAGCCGGAGGTGAAACCAGCGCCGCCGCCGGTGCCGATGGCCAGATTGGACAAGAGTCGTGACGCTGAACGCGCGCAAGACCAAGATGCAGCGGTCGCCAACGCGCCGGGTATTGCCATGGAAGCCCCCGCTGCTCAGGCCGAGCCGATCACCGAAACAGTCGCCGCCATGACGTCTGCGCCATTTGAGGCCAGTTTCGCCGTGCCCGGCAGGGTCAGCATCGCCGACACCGGCGAGGTCAAGCGCGTGGTGCTGCTAAACGACGTGATCGAACCGGCGCTCTCAAGCCGCACCGTGCCCAAGCTCGAGACGAACGCGTATCTCTATGCCAAGTTCAACCTCGGCAAGGGTACGCCGCTATTGCCTGGCAAGGTCTACCTGTTCCGTGACGACGCATTTGTGGGAACGGGTGACTTGCCACTGTTGCAGCCCGGCGAGGAGCGCTACTTGGGCTTTGGCGTCGACGATCTCGTAAAGGTCCGCTACGCGGTTCTCGAAGAAAAACGTGGCGAGACCGGTCTGATTTCAACGTCGTCTGTGGACAGTCGTAATTACCGCGTCACGGTTAAGAATCTCCACGAGAGGCCGATCGACGTTACCGTGATTGATCGCATCCCGATTTCGAAGAATCAGGAGATCAAGATCGAGTACACGGGCAAGACTCAGCCGACGAACCAGAGCCTCGATGACAAGCGCGGCGTCCTCGCCTTTGAGAAGAAACTGGATCCCGACCAGGAAGAGGTTCTCGAATATGGCTACCGCATAAGTTGGCCTGCGGCGAAGTCGATCGTCTATGGGCAATAAGGACGCTCGCCAGCCGCGATTCTTCGGCTATAACGTCTCCAATGACAGCTCTCAGGCCCTGGTGGATAGCCGGGGCCAATTCTTGCGAAGTATAGGATATGGCCAACGTCGTTGTGGTCGGCGCCCAATGGGGCGACGAAGGCAAGGGTAAGATTGTCGACTGGCTCTCCGAGCGTGCCGATGTTGTGGTGCGCTTTCAAGGTGGGCACAACGCCGGCCACACGCTTGTCATCGGAAACCAGACCTACAAGCTGTCGCTGCTTCCCTCCGGCGTCGTGCGTCCTGGCAAGCTCGGTGTGATCGGCAACGGTGTCGTTGTCGATCCTTGGGCGCTCATTGACGAAATCGAGCGCCTCGCCAAGCAGGGTGTTTCGATTACGCGCGATAATCTCCGCATCGCAGAAAACGCGACGTTGATCCTGCCACTCCATCGCGAACTCGACCAGTTGCGCGAAACGGCGGCTGGCGCCTCCAAAATCGGAACCACGGGCCGCGGCATAGGTCCGGCCTACGAAGACAAGGTCGGACGCAGAGCCATCCGCTTGCAGGACCTGCAGACGCCCGAGACGCTCGGTTCGAAGGTTGATCGTATTCTCGTGCACCATAACGCGATCCGCCGTGGATTGGGCCAGCCCGAAGTTTCCAAGGATGCGCTGCTCGGTGAGCTCAAAAAGATCGCGCCGAAGGTTCTTCCGTACATGGATGTGACCTGGGAACTCCTCGACAAGGCGCACCGCAAAGGCAAACGGATACTGTTCGAAGGCGCGCAGGGTGCGCTGCTTGACATCGACCACGGCACTTATCCGTTTGTGACATCGTCAAACACGGTCGCGGCGCAGGCGGCGACGGGCTCCGGCATGGGTCCACGCGCCGTCGGCAACGTGCTCGGCATCGCAAAGGCCTACACGACGCGTGTGGGCTCGGGCCCATTCCCGACCGAACTCACCGACGAGATCGGTGAGATGATTGGCGCGCGCGGCAACGAGTTCGGCACGGTGACCGGTCGCAAGCGGCGCTGCGGTTGGTTCGACTGCGTGCTCGTGCGCCAAGTCGCCAAGGTCTCCGGCATTGACGGCATCGCGCTCACCAAACTCGATGTGCTTGATGGCTTCGAAACGATCCGCATTTGCGTGGGTTACGATCTTGACGGGGAACGTATCAATCGCCTGCCGGCCGGTGCCCACGAACAGGAGCGCTTAAAACCGATCTATGAGGATTTCGAGGGCTGGTCGCAGTCGACGCGCGGCGCGCGTAGTTGGGCTGAGCTTCCCGCTCAGGCCATCAAGTACGTCCGCCGCGTGGAAGAACTCATCGAGTGCCCCGTGACGCTCCTCTCCACCAGCCCGGAGCGAGACGACACAATCCTGATGAAGGACCCCTTCCTGGGGTAGCTGGCAGTCGTCTTTTCGCCATCGGATTGCCCGCGCGCGACCTAGAGAACGCCAAGCTCGCCGCTTAGAAGTCACCTCGCGCCAACAGTGTGAGGTTTGCCATGCTGCGCGTTATTCCATGCGCGGCGCTTCTCGTCCTCGCATTCGTATGCCCAGCAACAGCTGGAATTCCGCGCGGCGTTACGCTGTCGGCCGACGAGCAGATCGCCGACGACAAGACCGGCGAAATCATCGCGCGCGGCAATGCCGAAATCGCTGTAGGGAACACGTCGATCAATGGCCGTGCGGATGTCATTCAATTGCGACCGCAGGCAAACGAGGTGGTGCTGAAAGGGCGTGCGGTCTTGACAGTCGGACATCGCCGCTACGAAAGCGACACGGTTGCCTGTTCGCTCGACTTTATGCGCTGCGCCGCCGAAGCCGCTGATCAGCCTGAGCCGTTGCCAACAGGAAGCGCTGCCACAACTCCCTGAAACTGGCCAAGCGCACCGGTTTCGAGTTCGGCGGCAAGTATCCGTGATGGGTTCACGGGCCCCGGAAACACGATGCGTCCCGGTGCCACCGGGTGAAATCCGAAGCGCCCATAGTACGGCTCGTCGCCGACGAGAACGACAAGCCGCGCATTGGCGCTTTTGCACGCCGCGAGTGCCTCGTGCACCATGCGCGTACCAAGCCCTTCGCCTCGGTGTTCGGGTTCGACGACGATCGGACCGAGCAACGCGGCACCGCTCGTTCCGCCGATCGTGATCTCCGTCATGCGCAGGGACGCGACGAGTTGCTTCGCGCCCTCCGCAACGAGGCAGAAACGCGAAAGGTGCCCTTTGCCCTCCCGCACCCGATAGGCCGAGCGCGCAAAGCGACCAGGCCCGAATACACGGGCATTGAGTTCGGAAATGGCGGCCAGGTCCTCAGCGGTGGCCTTTCGGACGGTAATGGTAGACGGCATTGCGGCAGTGGCTTTTTTGAGTTGTTCCGGATCGAGGTCGGCGCGCTTCTAGCACACTTCGAACGGAGCGCGACCGGACACAGCGTCCTTAACGCGGGCAACGGTTTCGACGTCACAGACCTGATGAAGCGCATCAGCCGGAAAATACGCCGCCCGGGCCGAGGCGGGCGTGCCGTTACCGGAAAGTCGATAGAGCGCAACCGCATCCCACGGCGTGCCCTGCGGGCCGGCGTAGACCCAAATGAGCTCGGCAACGGACGCCTCAATGCCTTCGTGTCGCAGCGAACGCCAAAGGGCGCCTTCCACAGTTTCCCCAGCCTTGGCCAGGTCACCTGGTAGCCGCCAGGTGCCGCGGTCCCCGACGCGCGTAAGCATGACGCGCCCGGTGTCGTCGATCAGGCAGCCCTCAACGCGCAGTACCAGCCCCCGGCTGGCCCGCCAGTAGGACTGGAAGCCCCGCGCAATGATCCTCCCCAGCCCCAACCGCCGCCTTTCCATGGAACAAAGCTTGATCGCCTTTCATCGGCGTTGGCAACACCGCCATGCTAACGTGATGCGCACTGATTTGCATGCCGCCGCGCACATCGATGACAGAAACCTTCACCCTCGCGCAGTTGTCCGACCCGCATCTGACCGCCGTTAGCGGTTTCGCGCCCCGTTATTGGAACAGCAAGCGGTTTCTTGGGTACGTCAATTGGCGTCGCACGCGGCGAACCGTCCATAGAATTGAGATTGCGGACCGGTTAGCGGCCGACGCGCGCATGCTGCGCGTAGATCATATCGCCGTAACGGGCGATCTAGTGAATTTGGGTCTGCCGGCGGAGCATGACGCCGCCCTTGCGTGGCTTCATTCGGTTGGGCCACCCGAGCATGTAACGGTTATACCCGGCAACCACGACATCTACTCCATGATGCGGGGAGACCGAGGAATTGCTCGCTGGGCGTCCTACATGGGAGGCGAAGAGGAGACGCTTGCGTTCCCGTTCGTTCGACGCGCCGGGCCTCTCGCACTCGTCGGCATGAACTCCGCTGAAGAGACGCCTCCGTTCGTCGCGGCGGGCAAGCTTGGACCCGACCAGCTGCAGGTCGCTGGTGACTTGCTCGTGCGACTGGGCGAGGAAGGCGTCATTCGCGTTGTGCTGATCCACCACCCTCCGCTCTCTGGTCTTGCACCACCGCGCCGCGCTCTGACGGACACCGCACATTTCGTCCGCATGGTCGAGCGCAGCGGTGCCGAACTCGTGCTCTACGGGCACAATCACGTGCCGGCACTGCACTGGATTGATGCCCCGAACGGGCCCATTCCTGTCGTCGGTGCCGCCTCTGCCTCTGCGTCCCGCCCTATCGGAGATGAACCTCTCGCGCAGTACAATGTGTTTACGTTCTTTCGCCACGGCAATCGGTTGCGTATCCGCCAGACCATACGAGGTCTGGAGACGCCGGACGGTCCGGTGGTTCGCCTGTCCGAGCGCGTGCTCGATTGCGGCGGTTGAGTTGCGGGTGTGGCGGTGAAGGCACGCTCGCTATCTTGACGCCAGCGCGCCCATCTGTTCCTTTGACGGCGTGACGGTTCCCGATGCGCGCAAGCGCAGCGGGTGAAAATGGGAACTCGGTGAGCGAGCGATCGCAAATCCGAGGCTGCCCCCGCAACTGTAAGCGGCGAGCTTTCGCCACTAAGCCACTGATCAGGCCTCATCGGCCAAAATCGGGAAGGCGGACGAAAGCGCCAGAGCCGTGAGCCAGGAGACCTGCCGCCACATGTCGCCCATCATCCGTGCGGGGCGCGCGGACGAGCGGACACCCGTTGTGGCGACTGATGCAAACCGTGGGGAGTCGCATCAGCATGCCGTGGGGTTTGGCGTTCTCTAGCTCGACCTGATCGAAAGGTTCACTGCTTGCCTCGCCTTTGCGTGCGGCATCTGTGGTGCTTCGGCTTTGCATTGCGCGCTCCTCGTCATCGCCATTGACGGGGAAAAAATGACACGCATACGCTGCACTTTACTGGCGTCCGCCGCCATAATTGGGTTGCCGAACTGGGCGGCCGCACAAGAAGTTGCGCAGGCGGTTTCGACCGAGTTGCCGCCGATCGTCGTAGAAGGCACGACGCTCGCGCCGGACGCTGCAACGAAATCCAAGAAAAAGACCGAGGCAAAGTCGGTGCCAGTACCGGCCGAGGGCGGAAAGGTCCCGGCGCAAACGGGTGTGCCGCCCGCCGAGTTCTCTGATGCAACGCCGGCGTTCGACGGCGGCGTCGAATATGTTGAGTCCGGACGCCTGCTTCAAAACCAAGGCACGTCTGTAAGCGTCCTGACGGCCGAAGACCTCGATCGCCGCCAGATCCGTCACGCTGCAGATGCCCTGGCAGCCTTGCCGGGTGTATCGGTGAGCCGCTCCGGCGGACCTCAGAGCGTCACGTCGGTTCGTATACGCGGGGCTGAGAGCAATCACACGCTGGTGCTGATCGATGGCGTGGAAGTCAACGCGGCCGACGCTGCCTTTGACTTCTCCAACCTCACGGCCGACGACATCGAGCAAATCGAAGTTCTGCGCGGGCCGCAGAGTGCGCTTTATAGCTCAGGCGCGCTGGGTGGTGTTGTCAACGTTCGCACCAAGTCTGGCAAAGGCCCGCTGACCGTGCGCGTGCGCGGTGAGATCGGTACGCAGAATTCGCAGAATGGCTCGCTGCAAGTTGGCGGCGGCAATGACCAGTTGCACGGCATCGTGACGCTCGCTGGTTACCGCACCGATGGATACAATCTCTCGCTGAGCGGCGACGAAGATGACGGCGCTCGTTTCTCGAACATCTCGTTGTCGGGTGGCGTTCAGGTTTTTCCCGGACTGAAGATCGACGCTTCCTATCGTCGCTCGGAAACCGATGCCGAGCGCGACGACTTCGATTTCATAAATATCCGCCCGGACGGCTTTGAGGGATTGGCGGATACCGCGTCCGAGTTCAACTCCGTCCTCGAAGTTGGCCGCGTTGCTGCCACGCTCGAAACCTTCGACGGCAAGTGGGTACACCAGTTGGCCGCGGGAGGCACGAAGACGGATCTGTTTGATATCGGACGCGGTTTGAGTCCCGGTACCGGTAGCTTCATCACCGAGCGCTTCAACTACAGCTACCGTTCAACGGTCACGATCGACACGCCCGGCAACCCTGACGTCACTCACTATCTGACGGGTCTTGTCGATCACCAGACGGAGTCATTTGATCAAGATTCTCGTTTCACTTTCGGCAGCACCCTTGTCGATGTCGATCAGGATCGCACCGGCTTTGCCGGCGAGCTCCGTGGCGAGTATTGGCGTTCTCTGTACCTTTCGGCGGGCGTTCGCCACGACAAGAACGACCTGTTCGAAGATTTCACGAACTGGCACACGTCCGGCTCGTACCGAATTCCAGATTCGGCCTTCCGCGTGCACGCATCGGCCGGTTCCGGCGTCAAGTATCCAAGTCTCCTGGAGTTGTTCGGCGAGTTTGGGCCGACAGGCTTTGTCGGCAACCCGAACTTGAAACCGGAGGAAAGCGCGGGCTGGGACGCCGGCATCGAAACGACGTTGTTCGGCGGCCGCGCGATCGTGGACGTCACGTACTTCACTCAGAAGCTGGAGAACGAGATATTTACGGTGTTCTCACCGGCCTATACCGTTGCTAATCGCGCTGGCGAGAGCGAGCGGGAAGGCATTGAAGTCACGGCCCGCATGAGCGTCGCCCCAGGACTGGATGTCGGCGCCGCCTACACCTATCTGCGAGCACGCGAGGATACCGGCCTAGAGGAAATCCGCCGTCCGCCGCATTCGGGACGGCTGGACGTGAACTATCGCTTCTTCAACGACCGCGCCAACATTAACCTCGCTGTCGCCTACAAGGGCGATACGTTCGATGAAAACTTCAATTACTTCGTACCACCGTTCGGTGGAACTGCCCGCTTGGCTCTCGATGATTACTGGCTGGTAACCCTGGCAGGGTCCTACGAGGTCGCGCCCGGATTTCAGATTTACGGTCGCGTCGAAAACCTGCTCGATGAGGACTATACTGAGATCATCGGCATTGCGTCGGCACCACTGGCAGCCTACGTCGGCGTGAAACTGAGCTACGACGCGGAACAAAATACGCTGCGAACGACCGATTGATGAACGCGAAAATCGTGAAGGCTCTTCGCGCTATGAAAGGGCGCTGCCAGGTTCTCCTGGCGGCGCCCGTCGCGTTGTCAATTCTGTTTGCCACGGTGTCGCCGCAAGCCGTGGCCGCACCGCAGCGCATCGTCTCACTTAACCTGTGCACCGATCAACTCCTTGTCGGCCTCGTGCCGCGCGATCGCATCGCCGCCGTCAGCTTCCTGGCGACCGACCGCACCCTGTCGGCCGAAGCCACTGCTCTCAAAGGGCTGAAACAGATCAAAGGCACGGCCGAAGAGGTGTTGGAACTCAAGCCCGACCTCATCATCGCCGGCGAATACACGACGAGCGCGACCGTCGATCTTTTGCGGCGGCTCGGACAAACCGTTCTGATCGTGCCGCTCGCCACCGACTTCGAGGGGTTGCGGCAGACGATCCGCACAATCGCGAAAGCCGTTGGCGAAGAGGCGCGCGGCGAAGCGACGATCGCCGAGTTCGACGAACGGATCAAAGGCGCGCGATCTACGGTCCAGTCGCGGCCAACGGCCATCGCCTATCAAGTCGGAAGCCTCGTCGCCGGTCCGCACAGCTTGATGGATGCGACACTCGATGCCGCCGGTTATGCCAATCTCGCCAACAGTAGAAAGCTCGGGCCGGCAAGCCGCCTGCCGCTCGAACAGCTCGTGAGCGCGCCGCCCGATCTGGTCGTGCTTGCAAATGCCCCGAGTGACTTCAAGACAGTGCTTGCTGACAATTTGCGCCATCCCGCACTCGCCGACCTGATGAAGCGCCGCCCCAACGTACATCTGCCGATGCCGTACTGGATGTGCGCAACCCCGCGCATCGCGGAAGCGGTGGAAATCCTGGCAAGCATGAAGGCGACCGGGCTCGCCCACAAGCGAACGTCCCCATGATATCGCTGCGCGCGGTCGCGCCGTCTCGCGTAACGATGGTGCTCGCCGCACTCGCCGTAGCGGCATTCGCCGCGTCACTCATTGTCGGGCCCGACGGTATTGGCTTTCCCTCGGGTTACGACGCGGCGCGCCTGGTATTTGTTGAAATCAGATTGCCGCGAGCGGTTCTCGGTTTTCTTGTAGGCGGGGCACTTGGTCTTTCCGGAGCAGTACTCCAAGGCTACCTGCGCAATCCGCTGGCAGAGCCTGGATTACTGGGCATTTCAGGCGGTGCGGCGTTGGGTGCTGTCATTTCAATTCACACCGGCCTTGCCGGTCGACTTGCATTATCGCTGCCGATCGCCGGACTTGCGGGGGCTGCAATTGCGACCGTCGCGATTGCGGCTCTGGCCGGCGCGCAAGGATCAACGACCACGCTCATCCTTGCTGGCGTCGCCGTATCTAGCATTGCCGGCGCGCTGACCTCACTCGCGCTCAATCTGTCGGCCAATCCCTTCGCCGCCACCGAAATGTTGTTTTGGATGATGGGATCCCTGACGGATCGCAGTCTGGTACACGTCTGGCTGGCCGCGCCCCTGATCCTCATCGGCCTCGCAATGCTTCTGACGACGGGACGTGACTTGGACGCCCTCAGTCTGGGTGAGGACGCGGCCCGCAATCTCGGCGTCGACTTGTCAGGCTTGCGCTTCAAGGTAATAGCCGGTTCGGCCTTGGCTGTGGGTGCATCAACGGCGGTTACCGGCGCGATCGGCTTCATCGGCCTTATCGTTCCGCATGTGTTGCGCCCCTTTGTGGCAGAAAGTCCTGGCCGTCTGCTTGTGCCAAGCATGTTTGGCGGCGCCGCCATGGTTCTGACTGCCGACATCGCTCTCCGGTTGATCCTCCCGCAAGGAGATCTGCGATTAGGCGTCCTAAGTGCTCTCATTGGTGCGCCGTTTTTTCTCTGGCTGGTACTCCAGAAGCGCCGAGAGATGCGCCCGTGAGCACCAAATCCGGTCTTGTCACCGAAGATGTCCACATCAGTTTAGGCAGCGTCGAAGTCGTGCACGGCGTGACAGCGCGCGTTGCGCCGGGTGACCTTGTCGCCGTCATTGGAGCCAACGGCGCCGGCAAATCGACCCTGCTACGCACGATGGCTGGATTGGCGGTGCCGTCGCGCGGTCGCGTGCTATTGGACGGTGCGGTAATTCAAACCTTCGACGCGCGTGCCATCGCACGGCGTATCGCGTATCTGCCGCAAGAGCGAATTGTGCATTGGCCGCTCGATGCCGCCTCTGTCGTCGCTCTCGGTCGTTTGCCACATCGATCTTTCGCCGCCGCGGAGTCGGAAGACGATCGCGAGGCCGTTCGCCTCGCCATGTACCGCATGGACGTTGCCCAGTTTTCGCAGCGGCCAATTGCCACGCTATCCGGCGGCGAACGCGCGCGTGTTCTGGTGGCGCGCGCACTGGCACAAGGTGCGCAATATCTCATCGCGGATGAGCCGACCGCGGGACTGGATCCAGCGCACGCCCTTGCAATGTTCGAAGAGTTCCGCCGCCTGTGCGCTGATGGACGCGCTGTTGTTGTGGCTTTGCACGACCTCTCGCTCGCCGCCCG
>CADECN010000110.1:0-9276 GCA_902825785.1 uncultured Hyphomicrobium sp.
GCGCGCGAATTCGTACCGAGCGTCCGCAAGCTTAAATCGCACCCTGCCGAGCTTGCCGACCTTATCGGAGATGGCCTCAAGAGCCCGGCACCCGGGATCGTCCACCGTTATCGGGATCGTGCTCTTCTCAAGATCGCGAGCGTCTGCCCCGTCTACTGCCGCTTCTGCTTTCGGCGCGAGATGGTCGGGCCGCAGCTGGGTGATGCGCTATCGGCTCAGGACCTGGAGGCGGCGCTCGATTACATCCGCGCGCATCCCGAGATTTGGGAGGTCATCCTGACGGGAGGCGACCCCTTCATTCTTTCGCCGCGTCGCGTGCGCGACGCAACGCAAGCGTTGGGAGATATCGCTCACGTCAAAATCCTGCGCTGGCACACGCGCGTTCCCGTCGTCGATCCCGCGCGCATCACGGATAAACTTATTGATGCGCTGAAGGTATCGCGTTGCACGGTTTATATCGGCATTCACTGCAATCATCCGCGCGAACTGACGGCTGGCGCCCATGCCGCAATCGCGCGCCTCGCCGATGCCGGGCTCACGTTGGTCAGCCAGACCGTGCTTCTCAAGGGCGTCAACGACGAAGCCGACACGTTGGAAGCGCTGTTCCGAGCGCTGACGGAGGCGCGCGTCAAGCCCTATTACCTCCATCACGGCGACCTGGCGCCGGGGACGGCGCATTTTCGCGTGACGATCGCCGAGGGCCAGGCGCTGATGCGCACGCTGCGGCAGAGGCTTTCGGGTTTGGCCTTGCCCGCCTATGTGCTCGATCTACCCGGCGCTCACGGCAAGGTGCCGCTTGAGACGTTTGCGGTGCAGGAGAAGGATTGGGCTTACACGATTTCGGATGCACGTGGCGTTGCGCATTCCTACGAGGATGCCTGCGTCGCGCCCGATGTCCCTTAGGTGGCGGGGTTACCGTGCCGAAGCTTTCGACATTCTGGCTTCTAATCCTTGCTTTCGGCGCGTTCGTCCCACCGGCCGCCGCTTGCGATCCTGTCCCGCCAGCCGTGCGCGATCTTGACCTGCAGAGTTTCTATGAAGACAGCGCGGGCTCGATCGTCGAGCCAACGCGGCTCGAAGCGCACAAGGCCGAGACCGCGCCGCTCGTCGAATTCCTGCGAACCGTGACCGCGCTTGCCGACAAGGCCAATCGGCAGCGATCGCTGCCGACGACCACGGCCGAGTGCGGGCTTTCGTGGCTGCGCGGCTGGGCCGAGGCAGGCGCATATCTCGGGAACATGGCGACCAAGCAGGCGGAAGCCCAGCGCAAGTGGGATCTGGCGGGTATCGCGCTCGCCTATATCAAGCTCAAGTCGTGGGCGAGCGACAAGGACAAGGCTGCGATCGAGCCTTGGCTCAACACCATCGCGGACCGTGCACGCACGGTATTCGACAATCCAGACATCAAGCGCAACAATCACTGGTACTGGCTCGGCCTTGCCGAAGGCGCGGTGGCGGTCGCGACCGGCGACGAGACGCACTGGAGGACGGCGCGCGCGATTGCGCAAGACGCGGCGCGCGACATTGCTCCCGATGGCACGTTGCCACTCGAGCTAGCGCGCGAGGGTCGGGCACTGCATTACCACGCCTTCGCGGTGGAGCCGCTGGTCGTTCTTGCCGAGTTGGCGGCGGCGCGCGGCGAGGACTTCTATGCGTTCAACGATGGCGCGCTGCACCGGCTTGTCGCGAAGACGATCGACGGTCTCAACGATCCGGCCGTGTTCGATCGGCTCGCGGGCGTCGTGCAGCAGCGCCCGGTCCGGTCCGGCGCGGGTTGGATCGCGCTCTACCGTGCTCGCTTCCCTGACAGGATCTCGAAAGCGCCCGAGCAGCCCGAGGCCCAACGCTGGCTTGGCGGCGAGGTGAGCGTGCTGACCAAGGTCTTGCGACAGCACTGAACCTTATTTGACTGCGCTCAAGGCCTTTGCCGCGTCGGCGATGCCCGAGCCCAATTCGTCGGGCGCCCTGCCCGGCTCCTTGCGGGCGCTACCGGTCAACGCCGCGCGCACGTCGGCTGGCGTCAAGTTCGGTTTTTTCTCGAGCATCAGCGCGGCAATGCCCGCAACATGCGCGGCCGCCATCGACGTGCCCGTGGAAACGTCGTACGCTCCGCCCGGCGCGGCCGCGACAATATCGACGCCGGGCGCCGCGACCGCGATGTAGTCGCCGTGGTTAGCGCCCTTGAATGTTGCATCGTTGTTGTCAGTCGCGGTTACCGCAATCACGTCGGGATAAGCGGCGGGATAGAACGGCTTGGCGTTCGGTCCGCCGTTGCCAGCCGCGGCAATGGCGACGACCCCCTTCCCCACGGCGGCTTTGATGGCCCTTCCGAGAAGCGGATCGTTCGGGCCCGCAAAGCTCATGTTGACGACGCGGGCGCCGCTTGCGACGGCGAAGTCGAGCGATTTTAAAAGGGCCATCGTGTGCGACTGCGGCGACCCGTTATCGGTCGTCTCGAAAGCGCGGATGCCCAGCAGGCTTGATGCGGGCGCGACGCCCATCAGGTCGGCGCGCGCGCCGACGATGCCTGCGATCGCTGTGCCGTGGAGATCGGCGACGACCGCGGTGTCGCCGATCGCATCGAATTTTCCGGAGATGGCGCCAGCGAGCGCCGGATGCGTGTCGTCAACAGCAGTATCGATGACGGCGACAATGACGCGCTTGCCTTGGGCGATCTTGTGGGCGGCAGCCAGATTGAGCTTTTCCGGTGCGTACTGCGGAACGGGAAGCGTCTGGGCCTGTGCCGCACCGCTCGCGAGGAAGACGTAATTCGGCTGCGCCTCGGTCACGCGCACATCGGTTGCGAGCTGGGACAGCACATCGGCGACGGAACGCGTATCGGGAATACGGAAGCGCGCAACGCGCGCGTTCAACAGCGTCGAGGTGTAGAGCGTTTCACCCTCCAAGCCGAGGTCTTGTGACAGCTCGTACACCGTGTTGGCGTCGGAGCCGGCGCTCAGCGTGACAATGACCTCGCGCTCACGTGTCTCGGGCACGATGACGCCGGTTCCGATCGGCGGGGTGCCGCTCGGACGCGGCGAAGGACGGGGCGTGAATGGCCGGTCGGGCGGCACGGCAGCAATTCGGCGCGGCGGAGTTACATCGGCCGACGGCCATGGCCCATTGCGTGGCGGCGGCGGTTTTATTTCGTCAGGTCCGTCATCGTTCGTGTCGCGGCGGCCACCGGGGAAGTGCGGTAGCCGTCGCAAGATATCCAGCACCGTAACGGCGTCGGGCAGACCCGCTGTTCCCACGCCCGGCTTGGTGTCGCCTCGTCCTCCCGGATCGGCGGCTCCGGGAACAGTCGGCGCATTCGGACCGCCAGCCGTCGAGGGCGCGTTGTCGCGTGACTGGGCAAACAGGGCGGCCGGGAATGTAACGACCGCCGCGGCGAGCAGGATCGGAACGGTTATCGGACGACGCATGGGCACCTCACTGAGACGCGGGCGCGGTGGACGCAAACGATATGAGGTCCGTGCGCGCCTTCAGCTTATCGAGCGCCGCTGTCGCGGCGGTGGCATCGAGTGCTTCCTCACTCAGGCGCAGACGATAGAGCCCGCCGGCGCGTGGGCCTTCGACGATTGCGAAGCCGTTGCCAGCGAGAAACGTCGTCACCGTACTTTGCGGCGCGGCCGGCTGGAATGCGACAAGCGCAAAGGTACCTTTGCCGTGTGCCTGGGACGGGCTGGAGGCTGTCTGATAGGCACCCTGGTTGTGCAAGAGAAGCGAACTCAGCGCCCCTGCCTGGACAGCAAGCGCGAAGGCGGTCGCCAGACCGGCATAGGCGAGTTGCCGGGGCGTCAGAGCATCGAGCAGCGCACCAATGCGATCTATGAAAGACGCCTTCGCTGCCTGCATACGCACGGTCGGGTTTGCTTCCAGACTTTCCCGCAACTTATCGACGGCGGCCCACGGAACGTGAATCTCCTGATTGACGGCGAAGACGGTATCGGCCTCCTCGCGCGCCAGCGCGATCTGGCGAACCAGTTCCGGATGTTCCTTGGCATATGCATCAACACGTAACTTGTCGGCTGGGCTGATCTTGCCGGAGACGTACCACGGCAGAAGTGCCGCGATCTCGTCCTCTTGCGAGAGAATTTCGCTTTCGTTCGTCATGTCACGGCCATCCTCTGTCGACGCCGCGGGCTTTCAACAGCTCGGAAAGTTTCTTGCGGGCATAGAACATGCGCGTCTTCACGGTCGCTTCCGGAATGGAGAGAATTTCGGCGACCTCAGCGACCGACTGCTCCTGATAGTAGACGAGATCGAGAACCTCACGGTGCTCGGCGGAAAGGCCCTGCATGGCGGCGCGCATGGCGGCGGCTTTGTCGAGCTTCTGCGTCGTCACCTCGGGCGTGTCGGCCTCGTCTTCTATTTGGCCGGCCGCCTCCTCGTCGTAACCGGAAACCTCGCGCTTCTTTCGCAACGAGCTGACCGCCTTGTTGTGGGCGATGGAGATGAGCCACGTCGCGGGCTCCGAGCGGCCCTCATAGCGAGCCGCGCTCTGCCATACCCCTAAGAAAACTTCGTTCAATAGTTCCTCCGCCTGAGCCTCGTTGCGGACGAGACGCGCGAGATAGCGATAAATGCGCGTCTGGTTGCGGGTGAACAACTTCTCCAGGGCTTTGGCGTCGCCGCCGGCGATGGCTTTGATCAGCGCACGGTCGTCGGACGCGGTGTCCATGGGTCTGCAGTCACTCTGGCCATTGGTCGCCGGGGCGGCGGGAAAGGTTCATCGCACGGTGAACGAAGCATTCACCCTTTCTTGTGCCATCTCTTGGGCGCGGCGGCCAGCGGTGGCAGCAGAACACGATGAACCTCAAAGCACGCTCGCGCGACCTAGCCAATGGCGAGCATGTTGCGTCGCCACCGAATATGAGGTCATGGAGAACGGCAATGTTCGATGCTAGCCTTTCGTCAAGCCCGGCCAACGCGTGTCGCGGGGCGAGCGACTTTCGACGGCTTGAGAGAGGCATCATGGCTCCGGATCGGCGCACCCCGCGATGCGCGAACGCCGCGTCACATCTGCTCACAGGGATACTTTGCTGGCTTGCCGCCCTTTTTCCGGCGGCCGCCGCACGCGCACAGGATGCCGGGGTCATTGCTCGAGGCGACGCGGTCGTCACAAGCTTTTCCGGTACCAAGACCGACGCGGACGTGCCCAAGACCGTGCACCCGCTCGACCGGACCTTCATCGATCTCAATGGCGTCTCAGTGCGCGTCCTGGACCTGACCCGGCTCGGAACCGCGCCGCGTGGCCAGCTGTCAGACGTGCCAGCCAAGCTTGAGATCAAGGCGCGCGATACCGGCCAGGTTTTTGGCGTAACGCTTGATGATGCTTCCCCGCCCAATGCCTACGTGGCCGCAACCTCCATGTACGGGTTGCAGATCGTCGGCAAAACGCCGGACGGCAATGAAGAGCGTCTGGTCGAGGGCGCGGACGGCGCGACGTGGATGCCAGGGCAGTTCGGCGACGGCGGCCCGGGTGCGATCTACAGGATCGACGGCAGGACGGGCGCCGTGTCGCTGTTTGCGAAGGTCGCCGGAAATACAGGCCCAGCGCTCGGCAACATCACGTTCGACGCCCGTACCCAGCACTTCTTCGTCTCAGACCTTGAATCGGGGCTGATCCACCGGATCGGCCGCGATGGCAAAGATCGCGGCACGTTCGATCATGGCAAGGCCGGACGACTTGCCCAAGGGCTCGACGCGATCGAACCCGATCCGGGCCGGCAGCTCGACATCACGAAATCTGCATTCAGCAGCGAGGATACCGAGACGTGGGGCTATGCCGATGAGCGCCGTCGCGTGTTCGGGCTCGCCGTTCACGCGGGCCGTCTTTTCTATGCGGTTGCGGAAGGTCCATCCGTCTGGTCGGTCGCAATCAACGAGGATGGCGGCATTGGCGATGACGCGCGCATCGAACTTGATGTGCGGTCCGCCTTGTCGGCCCTCGACATCACCGACATTGCGTTCGATGACCGCGGACATTTGCTGCTGTCGCAGCGCGGCGAGCGCATCGGGAGCTATGACTACACGACTTTCGCGAAGCCGCAGCAGGCCGCCGTGCTGCGCTACACCTGGGATGATAGGGACGGGCGCTGGTCGGAGGCTGCCGACGAGTATGCGCTTGGGCTCAAGACCGATCATCGCGCGACGCAGGGCGGTCTCGCGCTGAGCTATGGCTATGATGCGACGGGCACGATCGACCTTGGCACGTGCCGCCAGACGCTATGGACCACCGGCGAACATCTGCGCCAAGGTGACGACGCCAAGCGCGTCGCTTCAGGCGGGCCCGCTCTCGTCACCGGTCTACAGGGCAACTACCTCGGCCGCGTGAGACCTGACAATGCGCCGCCGAACGACGCCTGGTACACCGACCTCGACGGCCGCTTCGATGACCAATCGCAGTTCGGCCATGCCGGCGACATCGCCATATACGCCCCTTGCGACGGCGCCATCGAGCGCGCCGAAGCCCCTCCCCCGCCGCTTTACATCCCGCCGGTACCTACACCGGCTATCATCGTGGACAAGCACTGCGACGCGGGCGCCGTCGGCGGCAAAATTCGCTGCACGATTTCGGTCACGAATGTCAGCGGCGGGCTCAGCAGCGCAGATGCCACGCTCATCGACGTGACGAAGATCATGTATGGCCCGGGCGCCGGCACGCTCGTTCCGATCGCGTCGTTCGCCTCTCCCCTGCCGAGTGTGATATGCGCACTCGCACCGGATTTCTCGTGCACCATTCCGGCGGCACTGCTTCTGCCGGGCGTACCGGTCGACATCGACGTATTCGTCGATACCCATGACCTCGCACTTGCGGGCAATCTCGGTTTCCGCAACTGCGCGACGGTGCTGGCGGGCGGCGGTATATCCAAGGCCTGCGCCCAGGGCGGCACCGACATCGTGGTCGAAAAGATCGGACCGGGCGAATGCGCGCCCGGCGGCACGTGCAAGTTCGGATTGCGGATCGCCAACGCCGGATTGATGCCATTCAGCGGCGACCTGATGCTGGCAGACGCGATGTTCATCGGCGGCGCTTCGACCAACGCGCCGATAACGGCGGTCAACCCGCCGGTCGCCTGCACCGCCGGCGACATGAACCAGCTTCCATTTACGTGTCTCACGCACGTTTCACTGCTGCCGGGAGAAGAACGGCTGCATTGGGTCGACGTGACCATGCCCGCGCCCGGCGACTATTGGGCGGAAAACTGCTTCGGCGCGCTCGACCCGGCGCTGCTACCTCTGCCGCCCGGTCCGCCAGTCATGGGCGGCGGCGCGGGTAATCCGAGCTGCGTCTGGGTTCATGTGCCGGCGCCCAAGCCGAACCTCAAGCTGACCAAGACTGCGCTCAACAACGGGCTGTGCTCGAAGGTGGGTGATCAGCTCAACTGCGACTTCACCATTGAAATCCGCAACCAGGATTCGCTTGCGTTCAACGGGCCGATCTCAGTTCAGGAAGCGATGCCGGCCGGCGGTATCATCTCGCACGTCAGCGCGCCGTGGGCCTGCGCCGGAGTTCCGCCTGCATACGTCTGTTCGACCGGCGCGGCTGTGAATATTCCACCCGGCGGCACGACCGCGTTCAACGTGCGCGTATCGCAGAGCGTTGCCGACAGCGAGGCAAACCTTTGTAAGGTGCCGAACAAGGCGAAGATTAGCGTTCCGGCGGGCGGCGCGGCTCCGAACGTCGACGCCAGCGACGACGAAGCGGAAGCGCAGGCGCTGACCCTTGGTCTTTACTGGGAAGATCCGATTACGGGCATCACGTTCGTGATGTGCGATCCGACCAACCTCAAGGTCGAAAAGACCGCCGAGGGTCCGTGTACGGCCGAAGGAAACGGATTTGCCTGCCGCTATGACGTGGCGATCATCAACATGGGGCCAGACCCGTACAAGGGTCCGATCAAGCTGAAAGAGTCGTTCGGGCTCGAGCCGACGAACGTGTCGTTCAACGGCGATCTGCCGTGCGTGGGTGGCGGGGCTGACTACACGTGCGAGAAGGCCGACGTTCATATTGCGGCGGGTGCCCGCCTCAATCTCAAGGTCAAATCGCTCGTTCCCGACAACGGAACATGCGAAGCCCCCAATACGGCGACGCTCGTCTCGCCGCCGGAAAATGCCCGAGGCAATACCGACGGCAGCGACGACAGCGCGTCCGCGACAGCGCAAGTGCCGTCCCGCAAATGCCGCGGCGGGACGCCGCCGGTCGTGAACACGTGCCCCGACGGCTTGCCGATTCCGAAGAATGGACGCTGCCCGTGTCCGGAGGGCACGACGTGGAACCGCGGCGACAAGATCTGCGACGCGAGCGACGACGATGACGATCCTCGCGGCTGCAAGCCCGGCGTCCACGAGGTGAAGCTCGACAACGGCCGTTGCGTCTGCCGCGAGGGTTACATGCGCAACAAGCGCGGAAGCTGCGTGCCCGACGACGGCGACAACTGCGGGCCGGACTCGTACCTCGACCAGCGTACAGGCGATTGCCGCCCCTATGAGGATGAGGAACTGCCGCCCGAGTGCGCGCCCAACGAGTATCGCACTACGGTTGGCCGGTGTGCCTGCCGGCCGGGCCTACTGCGCATCGCGGGACTGTGCTCGCCGCTGATCGTCAATCCGCTGCCGCCGATTGTGCGCGATTGCCCGAAGGGGTTCACCGGCGTCTATCCTTACTGCCGGCGCATCCCGCCGCGTTGCCCCTATGGCTATAAGGGCAAGTATCCGGATTGCCGGATCATTCTGCCCGATCCGCCGTTGGTGTGCCGCCGCAATGCCTACCCGATCGGCAAGCGCTGCGAATGTCGGCCGGGTTTCCGCCGACTTGGCGTCAGGGATTGCGTGCCTGAAGTCAGGCGCCCATGTCCGAAGGGGCAGATCGGCCAATGGCCGAACTGCAAGCCGGTCATCAGGCCGTGCCCCGATGGCTTCACCGGTACACCGCCCAACTGCCGCAGAATAGGACCCCCTCAGGTCCTGCCCTGCCCGCCAGGCACAACCGGCAAGCGGCCCAACTGCAAGCCGATCATCAAACCACCGACAATCGAGAAGTGTCCGGGCGGCACGAGAGGCAAGTGGCCAAACTGCAAGGCGATCGGCATCAATCCGATCAACCCGCCCAAAATCCGGCTGCCGGGGAATAATCCCAACAAGCAACGGGTTCCCGGACAAAACCGCAAGCCGAGCGGGCCTGGGTTCGGCGGTGGTGGCGGCGTGAACTTCGGCGTGAACCCAAAGATATTCGGGCAGTGACCGAAGCAATTGAAGCCGGCTCGAAAA
>CADECN010000110.1:9286-10435 GCA_902825785.1 uncultured Hyphomicrobium sp.
TTTTTATATTGCTGCTCTCGCATGTTGCAGCGCGCAAAGAGCGACTTCGCGGGATATCCGCGTATGCGATTGGACGGTTGTGGCGAACGATGCCAAACTACCATCGAAGCCGCGGGAAGAACGTCATAACAAGGCGGCAAGCGAGCAAGGCAGGAGGCCGGCAGCATGAACGAGCAGATAAAGTCCGAGACTTTTCATGGTGCCTGCCCGCACGACTGCCCCGATACGTGCGCGATGGTCTACGAGGTCAAGGGCGGCAGGCTCGTCGACGTGCGCGGCAAGAAGGAACATCCCTTCACGCGCGGCGGCTTGTGCGTGAAGCTCAAGGATTTCCACGACCACCACCACAATCCTGACCGGCTACTGTACCCGCTGCGCCGCTCGGGCCCCAAGGGCTCGAAGCAATATGAGCGCATCACTTGGGATGAGGCCATTTCTGAGATCGGCAAGCGTTGGCGCGCGATCATCGCCAAGTACGGCAGCCAGGCCATCATGCCCTATAGCTATCTTGGAAACATGGGCCTGGTGCAGGGCATCAACTCCGGCGATCCATTTTTCAATCGCCTCGGTTCGACGGTGAACGAAAAGACGTTCTGTACTTCGGGCTCGTCAACGGCGTGGCTGCTCACGCACGGGCCGACCGGCGGCGTCGATCCGGAAAGCTTCGTGCATTCCAAATTCATCGTGATCTGGGCCTGCAACACGATCTCCACTAACCTGCACCATTGGCCGTTCGTGCTCGAAGCGCAGAAGCGTGGCGCCAAAATCGTGGTGGTCGATCCATACCGTTCGCGCACGGCAAAGGCCGCCGATTGGCACATCTGCCCGAAGCCCGGCACGGACGGCGCGCTGGCGCTCGGCATCATCCGCTCGATGATCGAACAAGGCGTCGTCGATCAGGATTACATCGACAATTACGTGCACGGCTATCCGGAACTGAAAGAGCGCGCCGAAACGTTCACACCCGAGTATGTCGAGCAAATCACCGGAGTGAAGGCCGCCGACATCGAGAAGTTTGCCTACGAATTTGCCACGTCACAGCCGTCCGCGATCCGCATCGGCGTCGCCATCGAGCGTTCGGCGGGCGGCGCGCAGGCTTCACGTGCGATCTACGCGCTGCCCGCGCTCGCCGGTTCGTGGCGCCACGTC
>CADECN010000111.1:0-2934 GCA_902825785.1 uncultured Hyphomicrobium sp.
CTGGTTTTCTTGCGGAGTTCGGCGACTGTTTTGGCCGGACGGAGCCGCGGCGGAAGATGAAAGTCTACGTCGGCGGCCAGGTGAGCGACCTGCCGCGCAAGAGCGTCGAGCCGATCGCGCTGGCGGCGAAGGTGAAGCCGCGGACGCTGCAGGAGTTCCTGGCGACCGACTTGTGGGACGAGGACCGTCTTCGCGAGCGCACGGCGCGGATCGTGGTGCGGGATCATTTCGATCCGCAGGCGATCGGCGGCGACGTGAGCGGCGCGGCGATCAAAGCGCTTCTCAAACAGGAACTCGGCGCGGCGCGCGAGGCGGCTGTCGGCGATCCGATGCAGGACATACTCGATACCGCGCGCGTCGTGGGCAGTGAGCAGAACTTCCTCGTCGGCGTCGGCCTGCTTACCGGCTCTCTGTCGGCGGGCGAGGCGGGCGTCGCCTATGCCACGATCGCGGAATGCCTGGTGGCAGCGCTGCTGGAGGAGGTCACGCGCGAGGTGGTCGAGGACCATGGGCGCGTTCGGGGTGGCGCGGCCGTCGTCGTCGGCATGGGCAAGCTCGGTGGCCAGGAGATGACGGCGTCGTCGGATCTCGATCTCATCCTGATCTACGACTTCGATCCGCAAGCTGCACAATCGGACGGTCCAAAACCGCTGGCGCCGCAGCACTACTACACGCGCCTGACGCAGCGGCTGATCAATGCAATCTCGGCGCCGACGGCGCAGGGCACCCTTTATGAGGTCGACATGCGGCTTCGTCCGAGCGGCCAGAAGGGGCCGGTGGCGACGCGATGGTCGAGCTTTACCAGCTATCAGGAGACGGAAGCGTGGACCTGGGAACACATGGCGCTGACACGGGCGCGCGTGCTGGCGGGTACGCCTGAACTCGCCGCGTGCGTGGATGGCGCGATCTGGCAAGTTCTCACACGGCAACGCGACGCGGCGAAGATCGCCGAGGACGTGCGCGAAATGCGCAAGCGGATCGAAAGCGAAAAGGGAACGACCGATATCTGGAACCTGAAGCAGGTGCGCGGCGGTCTCGTCGATCTGGAGTTCATCGCTCAGTATCTGCAACTTATCCATGCGGCGTCGCGACCTGAAATCCTGAACCAGACGACGTTGCTGGCACTCAAGTCGGCCAAGGATGCGAGGGTGCTCTCGGCTGCCGATCATCAGCGGCTGGATACCGCCGGGCGGCTCATTGAGGAAGTTACGCAGCTCCTCAGGCTGTGCCTCGACAGTGCGTTCGACCCGGCCCAGGCGCCGGCCGGCCTCAAGGATCGGCTGGCCAAGGCGACCCGGTCGGGTTCGTTCGAGGAACTTGAAAACAAGCTGAAACAAACGCTTGCCGGCGTTTTGGAGATATTTGAACGCCTGATTGCGTGAGCTTTGCGCGGCGGCGACGGAATTCTGGCGGGCGTCCGTTTTCTTGCCTAGGTATGCTCCGGATTGGAGCGGTGGGAACCTAGGGTCTCGACTGGCATATTATGGCTGGCCAAACAGGGATGCTGAGGGGAGCGGTGGCAGCGGCGAAGTTCGATGGCGACGCTGCGCGCGAGGCGCTGGGTTTGCCCGGTGCGGCCGACGAGGCGGAACTCGTGGCCAAAGTCGGGGCCGGCGACGGGGCGGCTTTTCGAACGCTGACCGAGCGTCACCTTGGCAGTGTTCTCGCGGTTGCGCGCCGGATGATGGCTGATAAGGCCGAAGCCGACGACTTGGCCCAGGAGTGCTTTCTGAGGCTTTGGCGTTCGGCGGCGACGCTCGACATCGGTCCGTCCGGTGTGCGGCCGTGGCTGAGGCGGGTCGTCTCTAATCTCTGTCTCGACAAAGTAAGAGTGCAGGGGCGGGTGACGACGGTGGACGAATTGCCCGAGGTCCCGGATCCGGCCACGCAGTTGCGGGGAATCGAGGATCGCGAGACACAGGAACGCGTCGCGGCAGCGTTGCAGAAGCTGCCAGAACGCCAGCGGCTGGCGTTAACCCTCTTCCATTTCGAGGGCATGAGCCAAATTGAAGTCGGCCAAGCGATGGGAATTTCGGATGAAGCCGTTGAGTCATTGCTGGGGCGCGCCCGTCGGCAGCTGAAAGCAGAGCTGAAGGACGCGTGGCTGGCGCTGCGCAATGATGGCGGACAATTGTGAGACCGGACATGCGGGAGACGATAGGACGATGACCAACAAGATGCCTGGTACTGCCGGGCTCGCGGAGCTCGAGGCGGTACTCGATACGTACGGGGCCGATCGCACGCGTTGGCCCGCTCCGGTACGCCATTCGCTGTCCGGCCTTATCGCCGGCAACGCGCGGGCGCGCCAGATGCTGGAAGATGCGGAGGTCTTCGATCGCCTGCTCGATCAGGCGCCCGCAGCCTCGCGCGAGGAGCTTTCGAGCCTGACAGAACGTATCGTCGCGGCGGCGGCCGCGCAGCCGCGGCTTGCCGTGTCGCGACCGCCTAGCGTTGTGGTGCCTGCGCCGCGCCGCGTTTCTCGGCAGCAAAGTTGGGCGGCGGCGGCGCTGGCCGCGTCGCTTGCCCTTGGCATTCTGGCCGGACAGTCGGTCAGCATCGACTCGAGCGGGGTGGCGTCGACCTCCGGTGACACGGCCGGCAGCGGTCAGGTGGCGCTGTTCGACGAAAGCGACGACGCTCTGCTGAGCGAGGAGCTTCTATGACCGACACCGGCGTGAAGCCCGAAGTGCCGCATCGGCCGTCGCGCTGGCTGTTTCCGGCGCTGATTGCGTCGCTGGCGCTCAACCTGCTGTTTGTCGGCTGGGTGGCGTCGGGTGCCTGGCACAAGCATCACTATCGCGGGGCAGGCGGGCCTGATTTCGGGCTGATGGGTTTCACGCGGCAGCTCTCGGACGATCGTCGCAAAGTGGTGCGGGAGCAGATCAAGGCGGCGCGCGACAGCGTTCGTCCTCTTCGTCAGGCCATTCGCACGTC
>CADECN010000111.1:2944-10430 GCA_902825785.1 uncultured Hyphomicrobium sp.
GGGGCATTCGGAGGTCCTGGGACGAGGCCAACGCCGTGCTGACCGCTGAGCCGTTCGGCAAGGAGAAGTTCAAGGCGGCGATGGCGCGCGTGGCGGATGCTGAAAACCAATTCCGGGTCGCGGTCACAAACACGCTTGCTGACACTGCGGCGGTGCTGACCGCCGATGAGCGCAAACTGTTGCAGGCGTGGCGCGAGAAACGGCGGCCGGGCTACTTCAAGAGACGCAGCAAGGACGCGCCAGACGGGCCCGAGGAAGATGGCGCTCCGCCAGCGTCTCCACCAACGCCGCCCGCCAACTAAGGCGTCTGGTTCAATTCAGACTTGCGAAGAGATCGTGCTGCAGGGCAGGTGCAAAAGTTGCCTGCCAGCCGGCGTTTTCGCCCGTGGGGCCAACGGTCAATTGTGCTCCTGAAAGCTCGCAGAGCGTGCTGGCCAGCAGTAGGGAGAAGCCTTCAGGACGCGGCGCCGGGTTGACCTCAGCGAGCGGTAGCGTGATGGAGAGACGGGTCGCGTTAGCGTCAGAGCGCGCGGATACTGTTATGGTGGCGCCGTCACGCGCCGACTCTGCCGCATCGGCGATGAGGTTCACGAGTATCTGACGCATGGTCTGCGGCTCGCCGACGACGCTGGTGTTGACCTCTGGCGAAATGGCGACGCGCAGGCGGCGGGCTGCCAGCGCCGGCGCATGGAACGTGAGCGCTTCCTCGACAGCGATCTGCAAACATGCGGTGGCGGGCGTGCCCTTGCGCTCTGGCGCTGTGAGAAGAGCAGTGATCGCGAGGGCGTCCTCGGCGGATTTGAGCAGCATGCGACCGCTGGCGTGGATGTCGCGCGCATAGGCGCCGTAGCAGCTCGATCCTATCGGTCCGAGCGTCTCGTTCGACATGAGTTCCGAAAAGCCAAGAACGGCGTTGAGGGGCGTGCGGAATTCGTGGCTCATGTGAGCGGTGAGGCGCGCCCAGGCGGCGCGGTCAAGATTTACCTGGCGGTTTGGCGAAGTGCACAACTCGGGGAAGATGGCGGCGGGGTTTTGTCCGTGCAGCTTTCGTTCGGCGGGCGAGTTCGAAGAGGGTTGCGCCATGAGAAACACCGCAAGCGTCACGCCAGCCGACAGCAGTAGCCATGATAGGATGGTGGGGTGCGTGTGCGGAGCGAGCACACCGGCAAATGCAAGCAGCGGCGCGAGGGCGAACAGCACGGCCTTGAATGTATCCGGGGACGCCGAGCTCAGCACCGGCGTCAAAAGGCGATTTGGGTTCGCGTGTGCAGCGCCCGACACGGCAAAAGTTCGCCGTTTCGGCGCGGACAGGGTCCGTGCCATTCCCCAAATTCCCCATGTAGATCTTGTATTTTGCCCCGAATCCGAAAGCCCGCGACGCGCTTGCGGATGACAGAATCACTCTCACCGATTTGCGACTCAGCTGTCGAGGGAGAATAAATCGCCGAGAATCGATTCTGATTTTATTGAGGCAAGGTGAGCAAAACGCGTTACCGATCGCCGCGCACTGGCTAGTCCTCGACCATACGAGAAACGATCTCCCGGCAATCGCGTGACAGATCCGCTGCCGATGCAACCCGATCGAGCGCGATGCGTGCCTGGGCCTGGCGACCGGGCTCGAGCGAGCGCCAACTTCGGAAGGCGCCGAGCAGGCGGGCCGCGATCTGCGGGTTGAGCGGGTCGATCTCCAGAACCTTGTCGGCAAGGAAGGCGTAGCCCGCACCATCGGGCCGGTTGAACTGCAACGGATTGCCGGTTGCAAAGGTGCCAATCAAGGCGCGGACTTTGTTCGGTGTCGTCAATCTGAAGAGTGGGTGCTTGGTCAAGGAGCGGACGTCATCGAGTGTCTCGGGGCGCGGCGACTGCGCCTGGACGGCGAACCACGTGTCGATGACGAGATGGTCATGCTGCCAGCGCTCGAAGAAATTGGCCAGAACGGAAGCGCGTTCTGGAGATGAGACCGCGGCGATGAGGCTTAGGGCGTGGGCTGCGTCCGTCATATTGGTCGCGGTACGGTAGTGCGTGACGGTGCGCGCCACGTCGTCGGCCCCGCTGCGGGCAGTAAGCAGTTTCAGGGCGGCGTTGCGCAGGGCCCGCCTACCGGCACTCGCCGCGTCGGGCGAAAACGTGCCTCGATCCTGCGTCGCTTCGTACAGTTCGACCAGATCGCCGCCGAGGGCGTTCGATATGGACGCACTGAAAGACGTATGCGCGGCGTCGATCGCGGCGGGATCGACGTTTGTTGCCTTTTCGCGCGCGATGTCCGATTGCGTCGGAAGTTTCAGAAGCTCGGCCTTGTAGGCATCATCGAGGTTCGGGTTGCGCAGGGCGGCGCGCAACCCATCAGCGAAACTGGCGGTCGCTTGTGTGACCGACGCGGCGCTGTGCTCGAGTTGGCGCAAGATCGTGCGCGTCGCGTAGCGGTTGGCGGCCTGCCAACGGTTGAATAGGTCGCCGTCGTTCAGCATCAGAAACGCGAGGTCGTCGTCGGCAAGGTCGATGGTGACGACGACGGGCGCGGAGAAGCTGCGCAGCAGCGACGGCACGGGCCGCGAGGGAACGTTGCGGAACTTGAAGGAACTCACGCGATCCTTGATGGCGAGCACGCCGGTCGAGACTTGATCGCCACTTTCGACGTCAAGGTCGATCTCCTGGCCATTGGCACCGATCAGTGCCATGCGCAACGGCACGAACAGCGGCTCTTTATGAGGTTGGCCGGGCGTCGGGCGCAGCACCTGGTGAACGGTCAGCTCGGCCGCGCGTGTTGCGGCGTCATAGTCGAACTTGCAGACCAGTTCCGGCGTGCCGGCTTGCGAATACCAGCGCTTGAATTGCGTCAAGTCGCGGCCGCTCGCATGTGCGAAGCAGGCGAGGAAATCCTCGATGGTCGCGGCCTCGCCGTCGTGGCGCTCGAAGTAGAGGTCCATGCCGGCGCGGAAGGCGTCGCAGCCGATGATCGTCTCGATCATACGAACCAGCTCGGCGCCTTTTTCATACACGGTCGGCGTGTAAAAGTTGTTGATCTCGATATAGCTCTCGGGCCGGACCGGGTGCGCGAGCGGACCCTGGTCCTCGGGGAACTGCAGGGCCTTCAACTGGCGCACGTCGGCGATGCGCTGCACGGTGCGGCTGCGCTCGTCGGATGAGAATTCCTGGTCGCGATAGACGGTCAGCCCTTCCTTGAGGCAGAGCTGGAACCAGTCACGGCAGGTGATGCGGTTGCCCGTCCAATTGTGGAAGTATTCGTGCGCGACAACGCTTTCGATCGATTCATAGGTCGCGTCGGTGGCGGTTTCGGCGGATGCCAGGATCAGGCGGTCGTTGAAGATGTTGAGGCCCTTGTTCTCCATCGCGCCCATGTTGAAGTCTGACACGGCGACGATATTGAAGACCTCAAGGTCGTATTCGCGGCCGAAGCGATCCTCGTCCCACTTCATGGATCGCTTCAGAGAATCCATCGCCCAATGAGCACGGCTTTCCTTGCCGTGCTCGACATAGATCGCAAGATCGACGTGCTTGCCTGACTTAGTGGTGAAGCTCGAAGCAATGGGTGAAAGATCGCCGCCGACGATGGCAAAGAGGTAGCTCGGTTTGGGATGCGGGTCGTGCCAGACGGCGTAGTGCCGCGCGCCGCCCGCCAGCGTGCCACGTTCGCGCGGGTTGCCGTTGGCGAGCAGGATCGGCGTACTTTTGCGATCGGCTTCCAGGCGGACGGTGTAGACCGCAAGCACGTCCGGCCGGTCGATGAAGTAAGTGATGCGGCGAAAACCCTGCGCCTCGCACTGCGAGCAATAGACGCCGCGCGACCGGTAAATCCCCTGCAGGGCTGTATTGGCCTCGGGCGCGACGGCCGTCACCATTTCAAGCGTGAAGGGCTCATCGGGCGGCGCGTGCACGATCAGCGCAGTGTCGGTGACGGTGTAGTCGGATAGTTGCAGGACTTTGCCGTCGAGTTGGATCGACTCGAGCTCAAGCAGCTCGCCGTCAAGAACGAGTTCCTTTTCACGCGCCGGCGTGTCGCATTTGGGATTGCGGTGGATGCTGAGCTTGGCGGTGATGCGCGTGCGCGCCGGGTCGAGCACGATGTCGAGGGCAACGCGGTCGATCAGGAACGGCGGCGGCGTGTATTCGGCAAGGAGAATGGGCTTCGGCGCGTCGGGCTTCATGGCAGTCCTTGATCTGAGCGTTTGCGGGAAACGCAGCGTGCGCAGCATTCGCGCGCGTGGCCGCGCTCCGGTTTAGCCAAGACGATGCCGAAATTCGTCGTAGCCGAATTCACGCACTATGCGGCACGTGCCATCCGCGCTCAAGACGTTGAGGCTGGGCAATGGCACGCCGTTAAAGGTATTATTCTTTACAAATGAGTATTGCATCATGTCGGTGAAGACGATGCGATCGCCCACGTGCAATGGCTTGGCGAACGCGTACTCGCCGATGATATCGCCCGTCATGCAGGTCTTGCCGCCCAGGATGTAGCTGTGCGGCAGCTCGCCCGGTGCGGCCGCACCGACCACGGTTGGCGTATAGGGGACCTCCAAAACGTCTGGCATGTGCGTGGACGCGGATGCATCCAGGATGGCGATGTTCTTTTCGTTTTTATGGATATCGAGCACGGTCGCGACGAGATAGCCGGTGTCGACGACGAGGCCTGCACCGGGTTCCAGTATGACATCGACGCCGAACGTCGCTCGGAATTCGTTTATGGCGGCGATGAGATTCGCCACGTCGTAGTCCGGCTTGTTGACAAAGTGACCGCCGCCGAAATTGACGGCCTTCACCTTCCGGACGTATTGGGGAAACTCGCGCGCGATGTGGCGGATGAGGCCGACGGAACCTGCGTCGCGGGCTTCGCACAAGGCGTGGGCGTGCAGGACGTCGACATGCTCCCAGGGCACGTCATCGAGTGTGTCGCGGGTGGCGCCGAAGCGCGAATAGGGTGCGCACGGGTCGTACAGCGCCCCGCCGAGCGTGGCATTTGAATAGCCGGGGTTGATGCGGATGCCGATCTTCACGCCCGGTTCGGCCTGTACGATGGGCAGGTAGCGGTGGATCTGCTCGGGTGAGTTGAAGTAGATATGGCGCGCGAGCTTCGTCAGCCGCTCAACTTCGCCCGGCATGTAAGCGGGCGAATAGACGTGCACCTCCTTGCCGAATTCATCGAAACCGAGGCGCGCTTCGTATTCACCGCTGGCGGTCGTGCCGTCGAGAACTTCGCGCATCATGGGGAAGGCGGCGGGTAGTGCAAAGGCCTTGGTCGCGAGCAGGATTTTGCAGCCGGTCTCGCGCTTGATGCGCGCGGCGGTCTCAAGGTTGCGGGCAAGTGCTGCCTCGTCGAGAACATAGGCCGGCGTTGCAATGCTGTCAGGCAGGGCGGGGGGCTTCATCATAGGTCCTTCGGCAGCGTGGCAGCGCTATATGGCATCGCGGGGCGTCATGTAAAAGGGTGCGAATTCGACCTTTGCGGCCGGTGCTTTGGTGCTACTCTCGGGGTTCATTTCGCGCCTAGGCGAGCCAATCCGATGATGGCGGCTATCTTCGCGTCCTTGACGGCGGCCTGGGTTGCGGCCTCGCTTAGCCGTCGCGACCTGTCGCTTATGGCGCTGGCGCTGTGCCTGGCGCTGTCGATCTGGCTGTTCCTGTTCGAGATCTACAGTCCCGAATACGGTTTTCGAATGCCGTGGATCCAGACCTTTCTGGATGGGCCGGGGAACGCGCCGACATGATCGCATCGCGCAGTTTTGCGGGCCTCAACTACGCGTTCTCGCTGGCGATGGCGGTCGTGATCGCAGCCATTCTGACGACGGCGCTTGTCATGCAATTCGGCTATGGCGAGCTGCCGTGTCCGCTATGCCTGCTGCAACGCGTTGCAATGTTCGGGATCGCCTTTGGAGCGATGCAAAACTTTCGCGGGCGGTTTTCCTACCAGAATGACGGCATCAGCCTGCTGTTCGCCGTGTTCCTGCTCATCGTTGCCTCGCGCCAGACGCTACTCGACATCTATCCCCGGCCGGGACACGAATACATAGGCACCGCGATCCTTGGTCTGCACATGCCGGTGTGGTCGATCCTGATCGCTGCCGCGGCGCTGCTCGCGTATGCGGTCAAGCTGGTGGCTATCGGCGGCGACAGCGACCTGCCGTTCGTTCCGGTGGCCGAGTTCCCGGCGATCAAGACGACGGCCGGTGTCGTGGGCGCTTATCTGATCGCGTTGTGCGCGGTGAACCTTGTCTCGGTCATCGTGCAATGCGGGTTCGGCGAATGCCACACGATGGGATACAAGCTTCTGCAATGAGTGTTGTCAGGTCGTGACGCGCACCTGTCCAGCGGTCGTGCCCGGCCATTTGTAGATGAACGTCAAGTACGCGAGCGAAACGTAGATCGCCGTAAATGCGATTGCGCCGAGGCCTGCAGATGCCTCGTAATAGGTGAGGCCATAGAGCAAGGCCGGGCGCGTGGCACCGAAGCTTGGAATTTCGCTCGCCGTCGTCGCAAGTTTCGCCCATGCGCGATCCGTCCCGATCAGCACGTCGTTGAGGCCCCACGCCAAGGAGCCCATGAAGGCCAATCCGCATGAGAGCAAGAGGAACGCAAGAAGCCGCAGCGAAAACGGTGCCTCGCGCAGGAGCAGCCAGAGCCCGGCGATGTACGCCGAGATCATACCGAAGGAAACCGACACGACCGAGATGACAAGGCCGGTCAGATCCCCGCGCAGCGCCATAATTTCCGCTTCGGTCATCAGGTCTCGACGTCGAAGAGCTTCTTCTGATCTTTCTTTTCGATCTGCTCGACGTGCCAGGGCAGGCCCTGCTTGGCAAGCTCTTCAAGAAACGGCTCGGGCGGAAGCTGCTCAACGTTGAACACGCCCTTGCCGGTCCACTCGCCGCGGAACATCATCATGGCGCCGACGACGGGGGGAACGCCGGTGGTGTAGGAAACGGCCTGGGCGCCGACTTCCTTGTTTGTCTCGGCGTGGTCGCAGACGTTCCAAATGATGTAGCGCTTCTTCTTGCCCTTTTTCTCGCCCTTCAGGACGACGCCGATCGACGTCTTGCCGGAATAGTTTTCGGCAAGCGAGGACGGCTCGGGCAGCAGCGACTTCAGGAACTCCATCGGAATGACGGGCGTACCCTTGTAGTCGACCGGGTCAATGCGGGTCATGCCGACGTTCTGGAGAACGTCGAGGTGCTTGATGTAGTTATCGGAGAAGGTCATCCAGAAACGGATTTGCTTCAGGCCGCGGATGTTCTCGACCAGGCTTTCCTCTTCCTCGTGATAGATGAGGTAGGATTTGACCGGGCCAACCTCCGGGTAGTCGATCATCGTGTGAATGGACAGCGGATCAATTTCGATCCACTCGCCGTCCTTCCAGTATTTGCCGCGCTGGGTGACTTCGCGCAGGTTGATCTCGGGATTGAAATTGGTCGCGAACGCCTTGCCGTGGCTGCCGTCGTTGCAGTCGATGATGTCGATGGTGTCGATGCTGTCG
>CADECN010000112.1 GCA_902825785.1 uncultured Hyphomicrobium sp.
CGGCGCGACGTCGATCAAGCTAGCCTCAAATCCGGTCGAAGGTATCCGTGCCTACCGCGCCGAGCGCCCCGATCTGATTTTCGTCGACCTTGCGATGAAAAATGGCGTTCTCGTCGGTCTGTCTTTCATCCGACGGCTGCGCACCCACGATCAGACGACGCCGATCATCGTCCTCACCATGCACGAAGATCCGGTGATCGCCAGCCACGCCCTGCGCGTCGGCGCCAACGGCTATATTCTGAAGGATACCTCGTCCAGCGATATCCTGAAGGCGATGCAGGTCGTCCGTCAGGGCAAGACCTTCCTGAGCCACGCCATCGCATCCGCCATTGCTGTCATGGAAATAAAGGGGCGCTCGAACCCGCTGCAGGCCATGACGCTGCGTGAATTGCAGACCCTCGAACTCATTGCGCAGGGGAAGTCTTACGGCGCTATCGCGGACGAACTGCACGTCAGCTACAAGACCGTTGCCAATACCTGCTCCCAGATCAAATCGAAGCTGGGCGTCAAGTCGCTGCCCGAAATGATGCGCATCGCCATCGACTACATACCCGAGATGTCGGGTCGCCGCCTCGAGACGCGCGCCGGAAGGCGATAGGCGTTTTCGGGAAGACGTTGCAACGCCTTTTGCCATGACTTGCCACGTGACGTGGCCTCATCGGTTGCCCAGATCTCGTTCGCACGTCCGCGTTCGAAAATGACCGGGTCTGCGGTTTGCTGACAACAGAAACATAACAGGGTGCAAAAATGCGCTTTCTGAAAGCCCTTTTGCTTTTGACCATTTCAGGCGCGCCAGCGTTTTCCGACAAAGCCTGCAAGGATCAGGTGGAAGCGGCGTTTGCGAAGTTGCGGGACCAGAAAGCCTTTACGCTCGAAACGACGATCACGAACCCTCAAGGCAAGCTCAAGATGCGGGCCGACTACATCCTGCCCGACCGCATGCATCAGCGTGTCATCCTGGGCGAAGAGGGCACGCCGATGGAAATGATCGTGATCGGCAAGAGTGCCTGGTCGAACCAGGGGCAGGGCTGGTCGGCGCTGCCTGAAAAGTTCGCCGAGACCGTCGCCCAGCAACTCAAGGAGACCGTTGCGCAGGACGCAAACAGCGTGTCCGACTACGAATGCCTGGGCGACGTCGATTTCGAAGGCAAAAAGTACGTCGCCTACAAAGGCATTCTGCCGACACCGATCGATCCTGCCGCCGAGCAGCGCGGCCCGCGCGTCGATGCCGTCAAGGTGCCAAACCAGCAGCATGTCTACATCGACAAGGCGAGCGGGCTGCCGGTGCGCAATATCGTGAACCCCGTGACTGAACCCGACAAGCGCTTGTTCGACGGCCGCTTCAGCGTCGTCGAGGGCTTGAAGATAGATGAGCCGAAAACGGCAAAGAACTGATTTCGAATAAGCGCTGGGTAACATCCTCACGAACTGGGAGAGCGCACATTGAAATATTCATCGGTTGCACTGGGAGTGGCGCTGGCTACGGCTTTTTCGACGGGCGCAGTGGCTGACAGCGGGTTGGCTTATGAGGAAAACAAGCTCAATTACCGCAATTGCCAGGACGAGAACGTTACGGCGCGTTGGTATAGCGGCGGCTTTTCCGTGAGCCGCGCAGGCGCATCTCCGACCGATCCGGCACCCGCGGTCGCTTTCAAATCATGGGATGGTAAGTGTCAGACATTTTTCTGGGATGAGGCAAAGGCGCAATTTGCGGTCGACGACGGCGCAGAAACGCAGTCGTCCGAAATTCTCAAGTACGTCGCCTGGGATGGCGGTAAGTGGGCGGCGGCACGCACCGGCGGCGGCTTTTATGTATCCCGCGTCAGCAAGGACAGTACGCAGCCTTCGCCCGACGATCTGAGCAACGCTGCCAAGTGGCTGCGTCGCAAGGACCCGGAAAACTTCGGCGCCATCGCGCTTGCGAACGTCTTGAGCAAAGAGGCGGAAGGCGCCGAGAGAACCGAGTAGCTCCGCGGCGCACATACCTGCTTCCACGCGAGCTTTGCAGCGCAGCACGTATTCGTGCCGACAAAACCGGGAATAGGGCGAAGCAATCGTTGCACCTTATCCCTGACAATGTTTCCCGTCTTGCCGTTGCCATCGCGCACCCTGTGCGCGCTGTTTTCCTTGCCCCGGATGCACGGGTTCGACAGCGGCCTTCGCGCTGCGGCGCGGGCCTCAACATCCGTGAGCACGACGATAGAAAACGCATAAGGGAGAAGACGCAATGACCAAAAAGTCGGTCGCTATCATCTCGGTCCTGCTGCTTTCAGGAACGGCTGCACTCGCCGACAGTTGGGTTGACAGCTTCAAGTCGCTCGACACAGACGGCAGCGGCAGGATCAGCCGTACCGAATGGGAAGCGGGCTGGCAGAAGCTGAACATTGAGCCGGTGCCAACCTTCACTGCAATGGACGCAGACGTGAACAACGGTATCGACGAGGACGAATGGGTTGCGGCCTCGAAGATGGTGAAAGCGTTTCCCGTGTCCTGCAAGTCCGCCAATTCGTCATGGTGTGAGAAGCAGTACTGACCTTCGAAGCGCGACGGCTAAGCGCGAAATTCGGCGGGTAACTTCCGATCTTGCGCGGTAGCACCAGGCATCCGCACCGTAGTCCACCATGCGCGGTGGATGCCTGGACGTGATGGACTAGCAAGACTTCGCTGGAAGCGACGCCCGCCTATCGCGACGCGGACAAAAAAATTCGAGGCAGGCGGAGCTTAAGTTTCGCGGCGCGCGCTGTTGCTGAGCGAACCAATCGTCGAGCCGGACCACTTTTCCGCCCGTTCCGGCAGGAAGATGAAGCTCTTCACGACATAAACGACACCGCGCTCCATGTGGTTCTTCTCTTCCTTCGCAATCGCGTTGAGCGATAGGTAGAAGGCACAGGTTTGCTTGCCCCTGGACTTATTGACGGCATTGGCGGCGATCACTTCGCTTTCGCCCCGGGCGATCTCAGTCAGAAACTGCACGAGATCGGAGCGGGTGTCGCAGAAGTAGCCTTTGACTTTTTCGGTCTTCTCTTCGGCGATGGCGGCGCCGCCAGAGACCTGGCTCATGAGGGCGGCGGCAATAAAAAAGCTGGCCAAAATGGGAATGCGACGGGCTGTCATAGAGATCCTCCATGCAATTGCTGCGTCGACCCGCCTGCCGCTACAGCGGGCGGGAAATTTCCTGTAGGCGTCGCCTCCCTGGCGTATTCACGTATCCGTGAAGCGTAGGGCTAATCCCTGGCCCATACAACCAATTTTCCTGGCCGAACTGCCATTTGTTCACGGTTCTGTTGCGTAAATTCCGGACCGACTTCCTCGCGGCAAGTGTGAGCAACAGCGCGGGGTTACGAACGGTCCGACCTTCACCCGATAGCGATCGCGCGGCGAGTGTCCTCGTCCACGACGCGCCCGACCGCGGCGGGAAACCGATGCCGTAATTTGATGCCAAGCCCGGCCTTGGTTTTGAGCAACGCTTCGAAAGTCGGCGCGGACGACAGCACCGAAAGGCGAGCACGCCCATCACGTCGGACCTTTGCCGACCCGCCGCGCTTCGATGCGTTCCTAACCCGCGGCCGCCGCCAGTTGCAGTGCAGCGTCGATCGTTTCGCGCGCTGCCCATATTTACGTCTGCGCCGCTCCTGGCGTGGCGGCGGGACCTCAATTAACATCGTCCACTAACCGGCGGAGCGAACCCGTATCGAACGGCGACGGCCGCGCGGTGTGAGCGCACAATGCATCGTTGCGTTGGAGAGTTTCAAATGCAGCCAGTCCCGCAGCACGTCCCCAAGACACTCACCGCTCTCGCACTCATTTTTGCAATCGGAACGGTCGCGGCCTATGCCGAACCGCCAAAAGCCATCGGAGAAGGAGAAGGCCAGGTCGATATCGTCGCGTGGCCCGGCTACATCGAGCGCGGCGAGACGGACAAGAACTACGATTGGGTGACTTCGTTCGAGAAAGAGACCAGCTGCAAGGTCAACGTGAAGACAGCAGCGACATCGGACGAGATGGTGACCCTGATGAATCAGGGCGGCTTCGATCTTGTCACCGCATCGGGCGACGCTTCGCTGCGTCTCGTAGCGGGCAAGAAGGTGCAGCCCGTCAATGTCGATCTCGTGCCGAGTTGGAAGACCGTTGACGAGCGTTTGCAGAACGCGCCCTGGCACACGGTCGATGGCGTGCACTACGGCGTGCCCTTCCAATGGGGCCCCAACGTGCTCGCTTACAACACGGGTGTCTTCAAGGAGCCGCCCAAGAGCTGGGCTATCGTCTTCGAGGAGCAGAACCTCCCCGATGGCAAAAGCAACAAGGGTCGCGTCCAGGCTTACGATGGTCCGATCTATGTCGCCGACGCCGCGCTCTACCTGATGAAGAAGAAGCCGGAACTCGGCATCAAGAACCCCTACGAGCTGAACAAGGAGCAGTACGCGGCCGTCGTTGCGCTGCTGCAGGGGCAGCGCGCGTTGGTCGGCCGCTACTGGCACGACGCGATGGTGCAGGTTGACGACTTCAAGAACGAAGGCGTCGTCGCGTCGTCGTCGTGGCCGTTCCAGGTCAATCTGCTCGAAGCCGACAAGAAGCCGATCGCCTCGACGATTCCCGAGGAGGGGGCAACCGGCTGGGCCGATACCACGATGATGCACGCCGAGGCCAAGCATCCCAACTGCGCATATAAGTGGCTCGAACACTCGATCGCGCCGAAGGTGCAGGGCGACCTGGCATCCTGGTTCGGTTCCGTGCCGTCCGTGCCCGCCGCCTGCAAAGGCAACGCGCTTCTGACGGAAGACGGCTGCAGGACCAACGGTTTCGAGAACTTCGAAAAGATCTGGTTCTGGCGCACGCCGACGGCCAAGTGCGAACAGGACGGCGCCTGCGTGCCCTACTCACAATGGGCCAAGGACTACATCGCAATTCTCGGCAAGTGATGCCGAACGCAACGGCCCGGTCGCATCCGACCGGGCCGTTTCGCTATCAGCAAGTTGTCACAGCCTCATGCCCTCAGCTGTCCGCTTCGAAAATGTCTCGCGCCGCTTCGGTGACGTTCGCGCCGTCGATGACGTCAGTCTCGATATTGCCAGCGGCGAATTCTTCGCGATGCTGGGGCCTTCAGGTTCCGGCAAGACGACCTGCCTGCGCCTGATCGCCGGCTTCGAGCAGCCCGACGACGGCCACATCTATATCTTCGACGAAGCGGTGGAGGGCGTGCCGCCCTACAAGCGCGCCGTCAACACCGTGTTCCAGGACTACGCGCTTTTCCCGCATATGACGGTCGGCGAGAACGTCGCCTACGGCTTGATGATCAAGGGCGTCGGCAAGGCCGAACGCGAGCAGAAGGCGCTCGCGGCGCTCGAGATGGTGAAGCTCGGCGGCTATGGCGCGCGCCGGACATCCCAGCTCTCCGGGGGGCAGCGCCAGCGCGTCGCGCTCGCCCGCGCGCTCGTCAACGATCCCAAGGTGCTGCTGCTCGATGAGCCGCTCGGCGCGCTGGACCTGAAGTTGCGCGAACAGATGCAGGAGGAATTGAAGTCGCTGCAGAAGGCGCTGGGCATCACCTTCGTGTTCGTGACGCACGACCAGGGCGAAGCGCTGTCGATGGCCGACCGGGTCGCGATCTTCAACGAGGGAAAGATCGTGCAGGTCGGCGCGCCCGAGGAAGTATATGAGCGCCCGAATTCGCCGTTCGTCGCCGATTTCGTCAACTCGTCGAACGTGCTGACGCCGCAGTTTGCCTCCGGACACGGCGGGACGTCGAAATGGACTAGTCTCAGACCGGAAAAAATCATGGCTTTCGCAGCCGGCGCGCCGGTGCCCGACGGTCACGCCCACGCCGACGCTGAAATCGAGACGATCAGCTACCAGGGCGCGGTGACGCGGCTCGGCGCCGCCATCGGCGACATGCACTTGATCGCGCAGGTTCCAGCCGCCGCCACACGCTTCGCGGTCGGAGATGCGGTGCGGCTGACCTGGCCCAAAACAGCCATGGTCGCGATGGAGGGCGGACCATGACGACCGCGACCCTCGAGCGACCGCGCACCAGCTTGTTGACGGCACTTTCGGACACCTTCTTCCGGCAGCCGAAACTGCTGACATTGCTTCTGCTGCTGCCACCGTTGCTGTGGATCGGCGTCGTCTATGTCGGCTCGCTGTTCGCGCTGCTGCTGCAGAGCTTCTATTCGCTCGATGACTTTTCCGGGCTCGTGAACCACCAGTTCACGCTCTCGACCTACGCACAGCTGTTCGAGGAGGCCAATCTCCAGATCATCCTGCGAACGGTGCTGATGGCGGCGCTGGTGACGCTTGCATCGGCCATTATCGCGTTCCCGATCGCCTATTACGCGGCGCGTTACGCTCGCGGCTGGACCAAGGCGCTGTTCTATCTGGCGGTGATGATGCCGCTCTGGTCGAGCTATCTCGTCAAGGTCTATGCCTGGAAGCTGATCCTCGCCAAGGAAGGCATTCTGACCTGGATGGCCGAGGGTCTGCACCTGAAGTGGCTGCTGGACGGCATTCTGGCGCTTCCCGTGATCGGCGGCCCGTCGCTGTCGTTCAGCTACATCGGCACGTTCCTGGTCTTCGTGTATGTCTGGATTCCGTACATGATCCTGCCGACCCAGGCGGCGCTGGAGCGCGTGCCGTCGAATTATCTCGAAGCCGCCGCCGACCTTGGCGCCGACCCGCGCCAGACCTTCAACACCGTGATCTTTCCGCTCGCGCTGCCCGGCATCATCGCGGGCTCGATCTTTACGTTTTCGCTGACGCTCGGCGATTACATCATTCCGCAGATCGTCGGCAATTCGCGCCTGATGATCGGGCAGGCCGTCTATACCCTGCAGGGCACGGCCGGCAACATTCCGCTCGCCGCCGCCTTCGCCGTTGTGCCGATGGCGATCATGGGCGTGTACCTCTGGATGGCCAAGCGCATGGGGGCCTTCGATGTCCTCTGACGCCAAAGCCGTCGGCTCCAAGAAGGCTGGCTCGCCCTTGGGGCTGCGCATCGCCGCAATTACAGGATTGCTGTTCCTGCACCTGCCGCTCGCGCTCATTATTCTCTACGCATTCACGACGGAGGAACGGAGCTTCCAGTTCCCGCCGCCGGGCTACACGACGAAATGGTTTGGCGTCGCCTGGTACGAGCGCCCCGACATCTGGCCGCCGCTCTATCTTTCTCTGAAGGTCGCGGCCATCGCGACGCTGATGGCGCTTGTGCTTGGCACGCTGGCCGCCGCCGCACTGTCGCGCGCAAAGTTCTTCGGCCGCGAGACGATCTCACTGCTGTTCATACTGCCGATCGCGCTGCCGGGCATTATCACCGGTATTTCGCTGCGTTCCGCCTTCGACATCATGGGCCTCGACTTCTCGGTCTGGACCATCATTCTCGGACACGCGACCTTCTGCATCGTGGTCGTCTACAACAACGCCATCGCGCGCTTCCGGCGCTTGTCCGGAAACCTCATCGAAGCCTCGATGGATTTGGGTGCCGATGGCTTCCAGACCTTCCGCTATGTGATCCTGCCGCAAATTGGTTCGGCGCTTCTGGCGGGCGGCATGCTGGCGTTCGCGCTGTCGTTCGACGAAGTCATCGTGACGACGTTCACGGCCGGCCAGCAGTCGACATTGCCGATCTGGATGCTGTCCGAATTGATCCGCCCACGCCAGCGCCCGGTGACGAACGTCGTCGCCGTGTTCGTGATCTTCGTCACCCTGATCCCCATTCTCGCCGCCTACTACCTGACGCGTGAAGGCGAACACACGGGCGGCGCATCGAAATAACAAACGTTACCGACGTCGGAGGTCGCCATGATTGATACCAATATGCTGATCGGCTCGAACATGGTCGCCGGTCAGGAACAGGGCGAGCCTGTCATCAATCCCAAGACGGAAGATACGATCGTCGACCTCGCCGAAGCCTCCGCCGCTCAGGTGGATATGGCGGTGAACGCGGCGGCGCTGGCGTTCCAAAGCTGGTCGCGGACGACACCCGGCGAACGCTCGGCGCTGCTGCTCAAACTCGCCGACGCGATCGACGCCGATGCCGAAAGCTTCGCGACGCTGGAAGCGTTGAATTGCGGCAAGCCGCGCATCCGCGTACTGCAGGATGAAATGCCGGCGATCTCCGATTGCTTCCGCTTTTTCGCCGGCGCGGTGCGCAACATGCATGGCGCGGTCGCGGGTGAGTACCTTGCGGGGCATACATCGATGATCCGCCGCGATCCGATCGGCGTTGTCGGCTCGATTGCGCCCTGGAACTATCCGCTGATGATGGCGGCGTGGAAACTTGCGCCCGCTCTGGCGGGCGGCAACACCATCGTACTGAAACCGTCCGAGCAGACGCCACTGACGACGCTGAAGCTCGCCAAGACGATCGCCGATATCTTCCCGGCCGGCGTCGTCAATATCGTGGTTGGACGTGGCGCCACCACGGGCAACGCGCTGATCTCGCATCCCAAGGTCGCGATGGTGTCGCTGACGGGCAGCATCGGAACGGGCCAGAAAGTTTTGCAAGCCGCCGCGCCCGTCATCCGCCGCACGCATCTGGAACTCGGCGGCAAGGCGCCGGTCATCGTTTTCGACGACGCCGATATCGCCTCCGTTGTGGAAGGCATCAGGACGTTCGGCTTCTACAACGCGGGCCAGGATTGCACGGCCGCGTGCCGCATCTACGCCGGGGCCAAGGTGTTCGACAATTTCGTCGCCGACCTTTCGAGCGCGTTCGGGACCATCAAGTTCAATCTGCCCGACGATGACGAGAACGAGATCGGCCCTCTGATTTCGGCGGCGCAGAAGAGCCGCGTGCAGGAATTCGTCGCCCGTGCGGCCAACCAGGGGAGTGCCCGCATCACGACTGGTGGCAAGGCGCCTGGTGGCAAGGGCTTCTTCTTCGAGCCGACGGTCGTGGCAGGCGCCGGTCAGGACGACGAAATCGTACGCAAGGAGATGTTCGGTCCGGTCGTGTCGGTGACACGCTTTACCGATGTCGACCAGGCGGTAACCTGGGCCAACGACAGCGATTACGGGCTGGCATCTTCGGTCTGGACACGCGACATCGCCAAGGGCATGTCGACCGCGGCGCGCCTTCAGTACGGCTGCACCTGGGTCAATACCCACTTCATGCTCGTCAGCGAGATGCCGCACGGCGGCTTGAAGTGGTCGGGCTACGGCAAGGACCTGTCGATGTACGCGCTGGAAGACTATACTGTCGTCCGCCACGTCATGGTGAAGCTGTAGCGTGGCGTCATTTTGAGATGGGGTGACCCGACACCTTCGGGTCTATTTTGCAATGCGCATTTTCTCCTGGCCCGCCATTTTTGGCGCACTGGCTCTTGCGTGCTCAACCGCTTCGTCCCGCGACATCACGAGTGGTGTCGCATTCACCGACAGTGCCACCATGGAATATCTGGAGACGCACGGCTTCGCGCTCAACGCGCTGCTGGCGGAAGAGTGGCGGCTGGGCGCGCCGACGACCGTCGTCAGCAATGCCGAGCTGGCAAAAATCGCACCGATCAAAGCGCTGCGTGATGTGGTGCGCAACGAATTTCGTTTGTATGAGCAGAGCTATCTCGCGCGCTCGCCCATTCTGAAGGGGATCGCGCCCGCCAGTATCGGAACCGGTACACGCCCGACGCACCGCAAGTTCGAGCGCAACTATCTCGACTCGAAGGCCGCCCGCTTCAACCTCGTCGGCGTCATCAACCGCATGGATCGCGCCTATCGAACACCGGGAACGTGCGGCGAAATCCGCTTTCTCTATCGCCTGGCCTACAAGGTAAAGGCGGCCGGCGTCGAGGCGGACAGCAAAGGCAATCCGGTCCGCAAAGGCGCGACTGACACGGAATCCCGTCTTCCCGTTTCGATCAATCTCGTACTGCGCGCGAAGAACGCCGACGACAACCCGGCCGACGACGAGGCGCAATGCAAGGAAATCGCCCGGCGCTGGATGGCGGCCGGGGCGTCGGTCCTGGAGGGAAGGGATCTCGGCGAGAACCTTTTGACCCCGACCGGCGCACTGGCTCTGGTTGATCCATCGCAGATCGACCGCATGGAAACGAACATCCAGGTCATGCGCCTGCCGACAACGATCTCAGAAGGCTTCGGGGGCAACGCCGAATATCTGCTCAACATTTTCAACTGGAACCCGGGCACCCGCTCGTTCAACTTGAAGCGGCTTGAGAACCAGATCGATCGTGCCGATCTACTGCGCAATCCGGGCAAGCTGCAAGCGCTGAAGAAATGGCTGTTCACGCCTGCGCGCCTGCAGCTGCTTGACGAGGGCACGATAACCATTCCCGAGGAGTTTCTCGCCTATC
>CADECN010000113.1 GCA_902825785.1 uncultured Hyphomicrobium sp.
CGACTGCCTTGCTTGCGTTGCCGTCCTTCAGGGCGTGCAAGCCTTGCTGCAACGTTGCATCGTCGGACCACGCCGCGTTCGCGGGCAGTAGCGCGATCGCGAATGCCAGAAGGCGCAGGTGGGCCGATGCCGGGTGCCGCGTTGTTGCGCGTGCGCGGGATCGTCGCGAATCAGCTTTATCCATAATGAAGGCTATGCAACGTGGCGGCGCGGGCAACGTGAAGTCGCGCGTCGTTCGGGCTTTTGCACAGCGTGATGTTTGAGACGCTACTTGATTGTTCGTGCGGCGCATTGGCGGCACATTGTTCAGTTGTGAGCTTTGATCGGAACCCGTCCGAGACGTTCGCGTTTCTACGCCATGGGAAACAACCATGGAGTTTGTTATGAAACGCTTGTTGATTACGACGGCATTCGCCACGATTGGCGGGTTTGCTGCGTTTGCGCAGGAAGCTCCGCAGCCGCCTTCCGCCTCGCCACCGGCAGTGAGCGCAGAACCGAGCGCACCTTCTGAATCGATGACGCCGCCGGCGGCGAGTGAGGCAGCACCGGTGACACCGGCGCCGTCGGATAGCACGGCCGCAGCACCGACGGACGCTTTGCCTTCTAAGGTCACGCTGACGGATGACCAGGCGAAGGAGTGGGTTGGCAAGACGGTCTATACGAGCGACGAAAAGAATATCGGCGAGGTCGCACTGCTGGCGCGCGACGCGTCAGGTGGCGTGACGGAACTGCAGGCAGATATCGGTGGCTTCTTGGGCTTGGGTGAAACGCGCGTCGCGATCCCCGCCGATCGGTTCGAAATCGGTGACGAGAAGATCATCCTCAAGATGACGGAAGCCGAGGTCAAGAACCTGCCGCCGGTGCCGGCCACGGCGCAATAACGTAGCGCGTGCTTAATTGAGTTGTCGTGCGAGGCTCGGAACCGTTGTTCCGGGCCTCGTTTCTATCAACCGCCCGAACGTTGCAGCGAAGCTGCGGTCGGCAGCTCGGGCATTCTCGGGCCATAGAGAGCGGCGGCTCCGGCAGCGTCGCCGGCCTGCAAGCCACGAAACTTTTCATCGTATCGGAAAGACATCAATTGGCCCGACCGGCCGGCGTGATCGAGCCCGATGGCATGTCCGATCTCGTGCGCGACCGCATAGCGGACGTCATAGCGGGTCACATTGCCGTCGAAGCCGACCTTCCACGGTGCCGCCGGATTGAAGCAGATAAGCGAGCGCTCGATGTCGCGCACCGGCGTGGCGCTCGGGCGATACTTCACGTCAGCAAACGCGCGCCCGCGTGGCGCGGCCTGGGCGCCGATCAAGATGCCGGCTTTCGAGGGATCGTGGACTTCGACAAACTGGATGTCGGCCGCGCTTTGCCACATGTCAAACGCGGCGCGAACTTCGCGCCGGAAGGTCGTCAGTTCGATCCGGGAAGTGGCGAGCACTTTGCCGATGCTCGTCATGCCGCCGCAGTTGCGCGCGTCCGTGAAGGTGCGCGGCTCGAACACGAGCGCATAGCGCACAATGAGCGGCTGGCCGGGCTTGGCGCGCCAGCGCACGTGGGAACCGTCAAGGTCCAATAATTCGAAGCCGAGAAACGACTTCGGTTGGGCGCTTGCGACCCCCGCAGATAAAACGCCGGCCAGCAAAGCGAGCACGGCAAAGCATCCCCGTCCAACCACCCGATCGACCCCTTGGCATTTGCTGCGGCGCAGCAGCGGCGTAACTCATCCAAGCAATGAGGCCGGAATAAGATGGCGGTGTTCGCGCTGCTTGGGGCAGCTTTTGTGCCACGCGCGCACAGCGATCGACGGATCGCGTGCACAAACATGGCAGAGACGTCGATCGGGAAATCGGAACTTTCGCCCGCTCATTTCGCCGCTGATCGGCGTTGCGAGCGGATGCGAGTCGAAGCAAGTTGGCGAAAAACGTGGAGGGCCGTTGGCGTGGCGAGCACGGCATCACAAAAGCGGTTGGGGCTCGTGTTACCGGGTGGCGGTGCGCGCGGGGCCTATCAGGCCGGCGCGCTGAAGGCGATTGCCGAGATCGCGCCCGGAGAGGGCAATCCGTTTCCGGTCATCACGGGCGCTTCGGTCGGCGCCATCAACGCGGTGGCGCTTGCGGCCAATGCGGATGTCTTCGATCGCGGTGTCGCGAGCCTGGTCGATTTCTGGTCGTCGCTGACGACGGACAAGGTCTACCGCACGGACATGAAGACGATCATGGCGATTGGTGCGCAATGGGTCGCCTCCATGACGCCGCTCTCCAATTTCGGAATGGCACGGCCGCGCGCGCTGCTCGACAATGCGCCGCTGCGTGAGCTTATTCGCGACAACATCGATCTCGACCGTATCGAGATCGCACTACGCAATGGCGCGTTGCGCGCCATCGGTATCACGGCATCGTCCTACGACCGCGCGCGTGCGATCACGTTCTTCCAGGGTGTGTCCGAAATCGAGGAATGGACGCGCGTTCGCCGTGACGGCGTCGCGGTGCGCCTCACAGACGATCACATACTGGCGTCAGCCGCGCTGCCTCTCGTGTTCGAAGCGCAGCGCATTGGAAGCGAATACTATGGTGATGGATCGTTACGCCTCACGTCGCCGCTAAGTCCGGCGATCCATTGCGGCGCCGACCGTATACTGGTCATCGGCGTCCGTGATGCGAAGCCGCTGGCCGCGACGGTCGGCGAGCCGATCTACCCGACGCTGGGCACGCTGACGGGCTATATGCTCGATATGATCTTCATGGACAATCTCGACGCTGACATCGAGCGCGCCCTGCGGGTGGACAACACACTGTCGCGTATGTCGAGCAGCGAACGCGAGGCCGCGCAATTGCGCAAGATCGACGTTCTGATGGTGCAGCCATCGCAGGACGTGCGCGAAATCGCGCGCGAACATGCGGGTGAGATGCCGTGGACCATTCGGATGTTACTACGGCGCCTGGGTGTTTGGGGGCGGGATTGGCGCTTGCCGAGCTACCTGCTGTTCGAACCCTCGTATTGCCAAGCTTTGATCGACCTCGGGTATCGCGACGCCATGGCCAAGCGGGATGAGATCGCGGCGTTCGTCGACGGTGAGAGCAGCGGCGGGGCGGGATAATGAAACCGGAAACCCGTGTCATGTCGGCGCTGGCGGCGGGGTGGAGCAGCACCGTGCGCGTCGATAACCCGTCCTGTGTTTCGTTTAAGCCTTAAGCCGAGAAGGGCGTCGAGCGCCGGCCGCCTTGGCGCGGGTGGACGGGCGTCCTTTCCTTGCGCACAATGCCGGCAGGGATCATGCGTGAAGAACCCCGCAGGCCGCTAGGAGGCTGTTTTGGAATATCGCTATCTCGGCAAATCGGGCTTGCGCGTGCCCGCGCTCAGTTTCGGCACCGGCACGTTCGGCGGCAAGGGCGCGTTCTTCAGCGCCTGGGGTGATACCGACGTCAAAGGGGCAACGCGCCTTGTCGACATCTGCCTCGATGCAGGTTTGTCGATGTTCGATACCGCCGATGTCTACTCGACTGGAGAGTCGGAGAAAATTCTCGGTGCGGCCATAAAAGGCCGGCGGGACCGCGTTCTTGTGTCGACAAAGGCGACCTTCCGCTTTGCCGACGGACCAAATGACGTCGGCTCTTCGCGCTATCATCTGATCGCGTCGATCGAGGCAGCGCTGAAGCGGCTCGGCACGGATTATATCGACCTGTTCCAACTGCACGGCTTCGATGCGCGCACGCCGATCGAAGAGACGGTGTCGACGCTGGATGATCTCGTTCGGGCGGGCAAGCTGCGATACATCGGCGTTTCCAATTTCTCGGGCTGGCACCTCATGAAGTCGCTCGCCGTGCAGGATCGCTACGGCTATGCGCGCTATGTGGCGAACCAGGCCTACTACTCGCTGATCGGGCGCGACTACGAGTGGGAGCTGATGCCTCTGGGCATCGATCAGGGCGTCGGCGCGGTGGTATGGAGCCCGCTCGGGTGGGGACGGCTTACGGGCAAGATCCGGCGCGGCGCGCCGCTGCCCGAGACGAGCCGTTTGCACGAGACCGGCGACAAAGGTCCCCCGGTATCGGACGCGTATCTCTATACCGTGGTCGACGCGTTGGACGAGATTGCAAGGGAGACGGGCAAGTCGGTGCCGCAGATTGCGCTCAACTGGCTGTTGCAGCGTCCGACGGTTTCGACGGTCGTCATCGGCGCCCGCAACGAGGAACAGTTGAATCAGAATCTCGGCGCTGTCGGCTGGGCCTTGACCGCGGAGCAGGTAAGCAAGCTCGACGCCGCCAGTCGCGTCACGCTTCCCTATCCCTATTGGCATCAGGCGCAGTTTGTTGAGCGCAATCCCGCGCCCGTTTGAACTGGAGTTAAGTTTGTGGCTTCCGCGATCGGCAGGCTCATACGGCTACTGCTCGTCTTCGGTACGATCGCTTTCATCGCGGCGGAAGTCGTGCTCCGGTTTGGGTTCGGTTTGGGACATCCGTTCCGATACGTCGCCCACCCGCAAATCGAATACATGGTCGCGCCAAACCAGGACACGGTGGTGTGGGATACGCATCTGAAATCCAATGCTTTCGGGATGCGCAGCGACGCCGTGGGAGAAAAGCACGGCAATGAATTGCGCGTGCTCGTTCTCGGCGACAGTGTTGTGAACGGCGGACACGAGACGGACCACGACGCTCTCGCGACGACAATGCTCAATGCGCCGGCAACGATGTATCTCAACGCAAGTGCGGTGAGTTGGGGGCCGCAGAACATGCTGGGCTACCTCGATACGTTCGGAACATTCGATGCCGATGCGACCGTGGTCGTCCTGTCGTCGCACGACGCATGGGATGCGCCGACGTTCAAGCCGCTCGATCCCAATATTTTTCGCACGCGTGTTCCGGTTTCCGTCGTGGCGGAAGCGGTCCGGCGCCGGCTCGCGCGTTACGTCCCGGCCCTGCAACCGGAACCGCAGCCGGCATTCGCCGATACCGCTATACTGGACCCTGTCGCCGCGGCGCGAACACTGCTCGGCCGGCCAAACACGTGCCTGGTTCTGCATCCGGAGGTCGGCGAACTTCGCGGCGAGCGGCAGACGGAAGGATTCCGCCTTCTCAAGGAGGCAGCAGGCGTGACGCCGATCATCGACGGCGCGCAGTACATGACGCCCGAGGGTTACAGCGACAATATCCACCTCAATGCGCTGGGGCAGCGGCAGTTGTCACGAGCCATCGCGGCGTGTGGGAACCTTGCGATCGGACGCGCCGCATCCTGACGCGGCTTTTGGAGCGCCCCGGGAACGGACTTTACCCATCGTCGCTGTCAACAAACCGACACAATGCGCGCAGTGCGCGACGTTGGACTGTCATCCGTTCAATCGGATGACAGATGGCGAGGCGGTGAAGATCGTCACGGGACCAAGTATTGCCGGATTATAAAAACACTTCTTCTCGCGCGCCGGTTGCCGTACCCGGATTATTGCTTGGGATGAGTGCGCGCCAGCGCCGAACGCCGCTCATTCGCGCGAAACTGCGCATATTTTGGACATTTGCACGCGTGCAGCCAAGTTCGGTTTCGATAACGAAAATATGCGATGACTCTCACTGTCGGCGAGGCAATGAATTGTTGCATCGAGGGTGCATAGGCTCGATAAACAAGTGGTGCGAGCGATGCGTGGTTAACTCGACGCTAACTCGCTTTGTGATCGTTGTGAGGGCCCGTTGAAGCTGGGCTTCCAGCACTTCAAACGATCGGATTTTGTTCCGCGTAACAGGTTGAGTTGAAATGAACGTGCATCACCGACTGCGCCGTACGGCGGTTCTTTCTGTGTTTGCGGTGTCGGTATTGTCCGGCGTCGCGCACGCCCAGAGCGATATTTCGCAGGACCTTACCCAAAGGCCGTCAGAGGCGATCTGTCAGAAGCTTTCGAGTGAAACGGTCTCTGGCGTCGATCTGGAAGACCGCGCCGCTGTGGTCGCGTTCTACACGGCGCGTGGCTGCAGACCTGTCTGGACCGAACAGGGCGGACTGACGCGCTCCGCAACGCGCCTCATCGCGGAATTGAAGCAGGCGACGGATTGGGGTCTCGACGGCAAGGACTTCCAGTTGCCGCACGTCGATGCCGTCAAAGTTCCATCCAACCGCGAAACACCCGATCTGATTGCAGACGCCGAATTTGAGCTGAGCGGCGCCGTCCTGAGGTATGCCCGCTATGCGCGTGGCGGACGTATTCCAGACCCGACGAGCCAGCTGACGACCTATATCGACCGCAAGCCCGAACTGCCCGATCCGGCGGTCGTGCTGGCGGAGATCACCGTCAGTCCGGAGCCCGACGCGGTTCTGCGGGCCTATCAGCCGCAGCACGAACAGTTTCTGCGCCTGAAGGCGCTGTTGCTTTCGGAGCGCAAGAAGGAAAACGACGCGCAGGCCATCAGCATCCCGCCCTCCGGGCCGCAACTTCGCGCCGACAGCCGGCACGCCGATGTCGCGCTGCTGAAGCGGCGTCTAGAGGTCGCGTCGGCGGCCGGTGAGGAAGAGCTTTTCACGCCGGAGTTGGTTGCCGCGGTCAAGCGCTTCCAGACCGCCAACGGATTGCGGGCTGACGGCATCGTGGGGCGCGCTTCGCGTAAGGCCTTCAACGCGGAAGCACCGCGCGGCGTCGGTACGATCATCGCGAATATGGAGGCGTGGCGTTGGATGCCGCGCGAGCTCGGCGACAAGTATATCTTCATCAACGTGCCGTCTTACAACGTGACGCTTGTCGATCACGGGCAAAAGACGTTCGATGAGCGGGTGATCGTCGGCGAGACTAAGACGCAGACGCCGATCTTTTCGATGGACATGCGCACGGTGGTGCTGCGGCCGGAGTGGTACCTGCCGGATTCGATCAAGCTGAAAAAGCTTCTTTCGTCGCGTTCGCTTGAGAGCCAGGGCTACGTCATCAAGAAGAACGGTCGCAAGGTCGAGAGCTGGCGTATAGATTGGAGCAAGGCAAACTTGAGCGCCTATTCCATTTCGCAACCGTCCGGCGACGACAACGCACTTGGCCTCGTCAAGTTCTTGTTCCCGAACAAGCACTCGGTCTATCTGCACGACACGCCCAGCAAATCGCTGTTCAACTCCGCCGAACGGCTGTTCAGCCATGGCTGCATTCGCGTTCGCAACCCGCTGCAACTCGCCGAGGTGCTGCTGAACGCGGATAAGGGCGCGGGCAAAATGAATGTCAAAGCGCTGGTGCGAAAGGGTCCGCATCAAAACGAGATCAACCTAGATACGCCGGTGCCGGTGCACATCGGCTATTTCACCACCTGGGTCGAGGACGACGGGACGGTGACGTATCTGCGCGATCCGTATGGCCACGAGAAGCGCATCACGCTCGCGCTTGCGGGCGCGTGGAGCAAGATCGACAAGGGTCGGGATCATCTGGCGGCGGTCGACACGTCGCAGCTCAAGGCGATGCGTCGCGCTGCGGCTCCGCGTCCGGGTGAGCCGCCTATGGGCCTGATGACAACATTCCAGGGCCAGAAGTATCAGTATCGTCGCTGGTCGGGGAATACCGTTGGCGACATGATCGGGCGCGCGCTCGGACAGTGGTAGAAGTTCGCGCCGGCGGTTAGGCGCTTTTCATGCGCGCAAAGCCGTCGGCGATATCCGCTTTCAGGTCGTCGACGTTCTCAAGGCCAATGTGGAAGCGCAGCGCGGGTCCTTCGGCCTGCCAGCGCGTGGCCGTGCGGTAGCTGGTGGGATCGAATGGGATGACCAGGCTCTCGTAGCCGCCCCACGAATATCCCATGCCGAAATACTTGAGGCCGTCGAGGAAAGCGGCGAGCTTGGTATCGTCGATTGCGTTCAACACAACGGCGAACAGGCCCGATGACCCGGAGAAGTCGCGCTTCCAGATAGCGTGCCCTGGGTGGCTTCCGAGTGCGGGGTGGATGACGCGCGCAACCTCAGGGCGTGCCGCGAGCCACTGCGCAATATCAAGAGCCGACGATTGATGGCGGGCGAGCCGGACATCGAGTGTGCGCAGGCCGCGCAGGCCGAGAAACGTCTCTTCGGAGCCGGGGCAGGTGCCAAGTGCTTCCTTGGCGCGGTCGATGTAGCGGGCGGCGTCAGACGTGACCGTGACCGCGCCCAGCATGGCGTCGGCGTGGCCGACGATATATTTGGTTGCCGCCTGGATCGAGACGTCGGCGCCAAGTTTCAGCGGCTGGCAGAAAAGCGGGCTCGCCCAGGTATTGTCGGCGAGAAGCCAGATGTCGTGGGCGCGCGCGACTTCGGCGATGGCCGGGATGTCTTGCATCTCAAAGGTCTGGGAACCGGGACTTTCGACGAAGATGACACTCGTGTTGGGCCGGATCAGTGCGGAGATGCCGGCACCGATGGTCGGATCGTAATACTGTGCCTCGACGCCGATCCGTGTGAGCAAACGATCGGCAAAAGCGCGCGTGGGCTGGTACACGCTATCGGTGATGAGAACGTGATCACCGGCTTGCACGAAGGCAAGAAATGCGGTCGTCACCGCCGCCAGGCCCGACGACGTAAGAATGGTCATCGCGCCGCCCTCAAGCTCGCTAATGGCCTTCTCCAGGGCTTGCGTCGTCGGCGTCGCGCGGCGCCCATAGGTGTATGGCTGCTCGCGCGAGCGGATTCGTTCCAGGGTCGGGAACAAAACGGTCGAACCGCGGTAAACTGGCGGATTTACAAAGCCGTGATTGTCAAACGGCGCCCGGCCGAGGTGGACAACCTCGGTTTCCGGGTGTGCGCGACTTTTCGCGCCGTCGTCCTTCTTCACCATGAAATCCGGGCCTCTGTGCGCTCGGGCGTGGCGCATCGGCGGTCGTCGCTCAAGTTTCAACCAAGGTCAAGGCTTGACCCGGCGTCGCTGGAGCGGAATTGTTCGGACGCGCACGTTATAGTCGAGCGCCAGACTTGGCTGACCCGTTCCGATGCCGGGTCGACGTAGGTGCGCCCTTTGCTTTCTGGATCGTGGAACTGATGAAAATGACATTGAGGCGCTGCGTGACGGCGCTGGTGGGTATTGCGGCGCTGCTTTCATGGTCCGTCGATGCCGGCGCCGGGGTCGCGGGCGGCACCGTAATGGAGCGGGTCACACAGCGCGGCTACGTCACGTGCGGCGTCGGTGGCGACATGCCCGGTTTCAGCGAGGTCGATTCCTCGGGCAATTGGCGCGGCCTCGATATCGAGTTTTGCGGAGCGCTGGCGTCCGCAGTGTTCGGTAGGAAGGAAGCGGTCAAGTTTCTCGACCTCACCTCCAACGATCGTTTCAAGGCGCTACGCTCCGGCGATGTTGATGTCTTGATGCGCGGCACTGCCTGGACACTGTCGCGCGATACCGAGCTTGGCGCGCGCTTCACGGACGTCCTTTTCTATGATGGCCAGGGCTTCCTCGTTCCGCGCAATCATTCCATCACCAGCGTGCTGGAACTGTCCGGCGCGTCGATCTGCGTCCTGCCAGGTTCGAGCGGCCAGCGCGCCATCGAGGACTATTTCGGTCAGCGCAAAATGCGCTACCAGCTGATCACCTCGGAAAAGTGGGAGCAGCTTGTCGCGGCTTATTCGGCGGGGGGATGCACCGTCCTGACGGGTGACACCACGCTGCTTGCGCGCGAGCGCCGGGCCCTGCCGAACTCCAGTGAGCATGCCTTGCTGCCCGAGCAAATCAGTAAGGAGCCGATTGGTCCCGCGGTCGCATCCGGCGACGAGCAGTGGTTCTCGATCGTGCGCTGGACCATGATGGCGCTGATCGCGGCAGAGGAATTCGGGGTCACGCGCGACAACGCCGAGATGATGCTCGAATCGCGCCAGCTGAATGTGCGTCGGCTGTTGGGCCTTGAGGCCGATCTTGGCGCACCGCTCGGTCTCGCCAAGGACTGGGCGTACAAAGTGATCCGCAACGTCGGCAACTATGCGGAGATCTTCGATCGTACCATGGGTGCGGCCTCGACATTGAAGCTCTATCGCGGGCTGAACGATACTTGGCTCAATGGCGGGCTTTTGTACGCAGCACCTTTCCGCTAGGACGAATCGACGTTTCAATCGCGCGCCCTATGCGCCTCAACCGCGGATGCCCGCCTGTGATCGAGGCTCCAATCCCCCAGACGCTGCTGAGCGTCATCATTCTTACGATCCCACTTGCCGTATTTCTCCTGCTTATTGCTCTTCTTTTAAAGCGAAGGCCGTCCAAAGCGCGGCATGTCGAGCCGACGGCTCGGGTGGATGCAGCTCAATCGGTTGTACCGCAAGAATTCAGCCCGCCGCTGGCGAAGGCTGAAATACAATCG